>NZ_JPIK01000020.1 GCF_000717475.1 Desulfonatronum thiodismutans | reverse complement strand
GTTTTTACGAAATTGCCATCGGCGAAAGCCGCGTGCATCTTTCCGAAAAAGTTTTTCAAAATTCGTCGGTTTTTGCGGTCATCATGCTTATGTCAATCGATCTGGTTTGACCGTAGCCCCGCATGTTCGTCGTCTTGGCGTTTTTTACATGCAAAATGTCGCCTTCTTCATGAGCCGTTGCCCTCTCGCATGGACGCATTCCTAAATCCAAATTCAGCCAGAGCCATTGAGCAAGGGTTTTGGCATGCGTGCTCTTGCTTTTTTTGAGTTCTTCAATAATCAAAACGACGTCTTCTCTTGGAGCCAGTTTTCTTTTGCTCGAAGATGTTTTTCCAGACCTTTTCGTACAACCGGTTCTGGTCAAATTCTTGATGGATGCGGCTGCGTTCATTTCCCCATTTTCCATCAGAAAATAATATAACGCTGATTTGTATTGCACGAAGCTGTTTTTCATGAGCGTCGACTTGACGTCCTCGAGCCACCAAGCCAGTTCTTCCGGATGCTGCGTCCAGGCTTTTCCCGTTTCACGCTCGAACCGTTCTACGAGTTGTTTCCCCCGTGCAAGATATTTGATTTTCGTTTCTTCCGTTATGCTTTGCCCCGGGGCTTTTTTCTTCTTGTTCATTTGGCTTTTTTCCTTCTGATAGGCCGTAAAGATATCGCAATATTTTCGTCAGGGAAAAGCTCTCGAATTTTCTTTCTCAAAAGCTTGTGGCATGAATTGTAAACTTTTTGCGTCTCCCCCTTTTTCTCGAACTCGAACAAGCTTTCGAGGAAGCTTTCGAGAACAATACGACTTCGAGGCTGAAGCTTGCTGATATTCACGCGTCTTTCTTTTTTTTCACCCGAGGAAATTGATTTGCTGAAGACAAGACAGTCGTCTTCAATTCGCGACGATGCCCATTCTTTGAAATTCATATCGAAATGCAAGTTGAGCCAAAGCCATTGAGCAAGGAATTTTGAATATGCGTATCGATCCGCATGGATTTTCAAATTCAGGATGATTGTTTGAATTTTTTCATCGGTTCCCGATTCGTATTTTTTTTGCTTTTCCTTGCATCCCACGCAACTTATTTTTTTTATCGCTTCAGCGGCATAATCCGGGCCTGGGTAGTAACGCATGAAAGCGGCCAATCTTGACGTAAATTCGCAACGTGCTCGTTGAAAGGCTTGTTTTTTTCTTTTCAAGCCATATGGGAACCTGCATCGGGTCGTCGCGCCAATCAAATTCGGTTTCGCGTTCAAAGGCTTCGATGAGCCTTCCGCCTTCTCGAAATCGTTTCTCTTCTGATGGTGTTTGCGGCTTTTTGCGTATTCCGGACCAAAGTGACCACGGATTCCGGTCGAAAGTGACCACTGATTCCGATTGAAAGTGACCACACATACCGGCGAAATGTAGATGACCTCAGGGCGGTATCGCTCAACTATGTTCAGGGTGCCTAGCCCCTTGGCGGGGACCACTATCAGGACGTCTTCATCCTGGTGGAGGCGGCCTTTTTTTAGTGATCAAGCTCGGCTTCCCATGCACAGCCAAGCTAAACGCCGGGAAAAGACCGTGACCGGGCCACAGTGACAAACCAGAGGCATTAGGCGAGCCGCAGCATCCACGCGTCCCTCGGCAAGCCTAACCTTCCAGGTAGGATCATAGCCTAGAATCGCTGGCAAGGTTCGCCCTGCCAACTTCACGCGATCTCGCAATGCAACACCACTCACCCAATCTTGCGGAACAGCATTGTCTTTGATACAATCACGGATTCTTCTATTCAAAGAGGCGGTTCGTGGAGGTAACTCCTGGATGATGCTTGACCGGGCACAAGGTGCTGTTCATAGAACAGGCTGAAAAGGCTGGACTGGTATGGTATTTTTGGTGGTATTTTTCTGAAATCTCATTCAAGTTGCCGTAAAAAATGACATTTCGAGTCCCCCCTTCGCACCAGCACCATTTCAAAGGGTTCAGGCGACAATCGCTTGAACCCTTTTTTTTAAGTCTTTTTCGTCCGCTGGGAGACTTGGCCTCACTTCACCGAATGCATGACCGTACGGCCTAGTAATCCGTAAATCATCAGCAAAAGGAACGAGGACAATGAAAGACAGGACTCCGCATATTGGTTGCGTGGTTGTTTTTACGATTTTACTTTTCTGTCCAGCGATGGTTTTTGCGGCTTGGGGCTCCATGGCGCCCAGAAACCCGGACTTCATTCTCCATCAAAAAAAGGACTTGGGACAAGGAAAAGCAAATCAAGCTCGTCCATTGGGTTATCGCCCTTCTCCACTGAACCTCGCGCATGTTGCTCCACCGGAAGGTATTTTCCCGCGCATCAAAGCAGCGCATGAACTCCCGGTTGCTTTTGATCTTCGTCCCGGAAGCCTCCCTCCCGTCAGGGATCAAGGAAACTACGGTACTTGCTGGGCCTTTGCCAGTCTTGCTTCCCTGGAATCGACATTTCTCAAACTGAGAAACCAATCTCTTGACTTTTCAGAGTGGCATTTGGCCTATTTTGCCTATGTTGATGAGAACGATAGAAAGCCCGGTTTCTCAAGACAATCCATGCCGGGCTTTGGTGCGGATCCTGTTTTTGACCAAGGGGGGAGCCCCTGGCAGGCCGCGGCAATCCTTGCGCGATGGACCGGTCCGGTCAGCGAGAACGTTCGCCCATACCAGTTTGCTTCACCATGGCCGCCTATATCGAAACCGCTTCCTTCGGACCCTCCGCTCAAGCGGTTGAAGCATGTCTATCACCTTGGCGCTGAATTCAATGAAATTGTGGTGAAAAATACGCTCATGATTTTTGGAGCAGTAGACGTCAGAGTCGTGTGGGACGATATCGCATATAACGACCAGACTCATTCGTTCTATAACCGAGACAGCGAAGGAGGAGGCCATCGCGTTGCCATCGTCGGCTGGGACGATACCTATCCGGCCCGGAATTTCGCCGTCTCTCCAGAGCATGACGGCGCATGGCTGGTCAGGAACAGCTGGGGAACCGGATGGGGAGAAAACGGTTATTTCTGGCTTTCCTACACTGACCCCACCTTGGGGTCTCCGGCTTTGTTTCTAGGCATGGACATAAATGAATTTGATACGGTTTATCAATATGATCCGTTGGGCTGGACCGACAACTACGGATATCAAAGCGATACCGCTTGGTTCGCCAACATCTTTACCGCATCGGAATCATCAGAGAGCTTTTCCCCTGAATACCTTCAAGCCGTTTCATTTTATACCGGGGCCCCCAACTCTTTGTTCCGTGTCGAAGTCTGGAAAGATGTAGAACCCGACAATCCGAGAAGCGGTTTTTTTGCCGCGGATTCAGAGGGTATTCTTAGTGCCGCGGGATACCATACAGTACGGCTGCCATCACATGTGGAACTCCTTCCCGGAGAGAGCTTCGCCGTTGTTGTACGGCTCAGGACCCCCGGCTTCCTCTTCCCTATCCCACTGGAAGGTCCCATAGAAGGCTACAGCGAAAAGGCTACGGCCCTTCCAGGGCAGAGCTTCGCCAGCAAGGATGGGAATCTATGGGAGGATGTGGCAGGCGTCGCCCCTAACACGAATGTCGCTCTGAAAGCGTTCACCTCTTATCGGCCCTCTTCAGGTGAGGGGGGCGGGGGGTGTGTCGTGGGCGCAAACCAAGACGTTACGCTTGCCTTCTTACTTTTCGCGATCATTGCGACATTGGTCGTACGCCGAAGCTCGAAATAAAAAAAGGGGTTACGACAATTGTCGTAACCCCTTGCGTTTGTTTTTGGTGCGCCCGGCACGATTCGAACGTGCGACCAACGGATTCGTAGTCCGGTACTCTATCCAGCTGAGCTACGGGCGCGCAAAGCGACATTCTTTACTCAAAGCTCAAGGTTTTTGTCAAGCGCTCCAAGTCTGTTTTCTGTTTTTTTCAGATGGCGAGCATATGGACAGTTAAAATACTTTTTCAAACCTTGACGAGAAAGCTTGCATGATGCTTTAAGACTTTTCGAAGGGTAAGCGTAACTGTTCAACTTCAAACAAACATATCCGTCGGAAACGACAACTCGGATTCAACAATGACAGATTGTCCAGAAATTATTGAACGATTCCAGGTCAAAGATCCGGAAATCTTGCGTGAAGCGGCGCAGGATGCCGGAGATTACGGTTGTGAGGAAGCAATCTCCGGATTGATCACGCTGTTGCAAAACCCGAATTTGGGGGTCCAGGAGGCCGCGGATTTGGCGCTACGGCAGCTGGGGGGCGTCCAGGCGGTGAGTGGGCTTTGTCCCTTGCTTCGGACAGAGGACGCCCAAGTCCGAAATCTGGCCATGGACATCCTGAGGGAGGTGGGAAATCAGGACATCAATACGATCGTCGCCCTACTCAGCGACGACGATGTGGACATCAGAATTTTTGCTTCGGACATTCTTGGTTCCACCCGGAACATCCTCGCGGTTCCGCATTTGTGCCAAGCCTTGCTCCATGATTCGGAGGTCAACGTTCGATATCAGGCCGCCGTCAGTCTGGGAAGCTTGGGATTTGCCGAAGCCGTTCAATGTCTGAACCAAGCCCTTTCCGATGAAGAATGGGTCCAGTTTTCCGTCATTGAAGCCCTGTTGAAAATCAGGGACGAATCCTCCATTAATGCTTTGATCCAGGCCATGCCTCAGTCCTCGGACTTGGTAGCCTCCATGATCGTGGACGCTTTAGGCGAGATGGGCAACCTGAAATCCATACCTTTGCTGCTCAAGCGACTTGATGAATCACCGCGCGCATTGCGCAACAAAATCGTCAAGGCCGTGGTCCAAATCATGGGAGGACGCACCCTGAATTTGCTGTCGGCCCTGGAGCAAGCCAATTTTAAGGACTATCTGCTGTCCGCTCTGGAAGATGAAGACGAGGAAATCCAGGATGCGGCCATGTCCGGCTTAGCCTCTCTACGAGTATCCGAAGCCGCCGTCCCGATCATAAAGATGTCCGCCAAGCTGGATCCGGACTTTGAGATCCATCAAGACCGTCTCGAAACTATCGCCGACGTCTTGGCCCAAATCGGTTCAATCGAACCTTTGCGCCAAATTCTCCAGGAAACCGACTCCGCGGCCATTGCCTTGACGGTGAAGACCCTGCAACGCTTACCCGGAGCGGATTCAAGCCTTCTGCTGATGGAGGCGTTTTGGAAGCACGATCGGGACGTGCAACGGGAATTGGTGGATGCCTTGTGCATCGTGTCCGGGGATGAGGCCGAGGCATTTTTCGTCGATTTGCTTGATCGTCACAATGACGGGCATGTGCTCAAACAGGCGATGCGGTTTCTCAGCCGCAAGACCGTCCGGGAGAAAGGCAAACCGGAGCTGGCCGAGAAGCTGTTCACTTTTCTTGATCACCCCTACCCCGATGTCCGCGGCGTGGCCCTGGAAGCCTGCATCAGCCTGGGTGAAAAATCCCTGGTGGACAAGTTTCATCAGATGTTCGCTTCTCCGGCCGCGGACAAGCGAGCCATGGCCATCCTCGGTCTCGGCAATCTGGGGTGCGACACGCATCTGGACGTGATCCGTTCAGCCCTGGGAGACGAGTCCACAGCCGTGCGTAAGGCGGCCCTGGAAGCCAGCATCAAATTGTGCGGCCTGACCGAGGAAGTCTTTGAAATGATTTCCCAGCGCTTGCAGGATGAAGACCGGGACGTTCGGCTGACCCTTGTCGCCCTGCTTGGAGACTGCGCGTGCAGCTTGGTCAATGTTGCGCCGATCCTGAAATCCGCCCTGGGCGATGCCGACGACTGGATACGGATCCGAGCCATCGAGGCGTTGGGCCGATTGCGGGTTCCCGACGCGGTAAAGGACTTGGCTCCTCTCTTGCAAATGAATAATCCACTCGTATCCATCAAGGTGATCGAGGCGTTGGGGATGATCGGCGACCAGGCCGCCTTCCAGGTACTGCTCGGGATGCTCAACAGCGACGACCCTGAACTAATCAACGCAGTGGAGGACGCCATCGCCGTACTCCAAGAACGTGAGGAAGGGTAGGCGAAACAATGAGCGCCGCGGGAACGGTGGACATCAAGGATGCCGAGTTTCAACAACTTCGAGATTTTATTTACGCGCAAAGTGGAATTTATATCCCGGACAACCGGAAATACCTTCTGGAAAACAGGCTTTCCAACCGCGTCAAAATTCTGAACCTGAAGGATTACGGAGAGTATCTCCATTTTTTGAAATACGACGGCGGACGCCGCCAGGAACTGCCCAGGCTGTTTGAGGTCATTACCACCAATGAAACCAGCTTTTATCGCAACCCGCCGCAACTCAACGTCTTTCAGAACATTGTTCTACCTCGGATTCTGGAGCGACTCCGCAAGGAAGGGAAACACAATCTGCACATCTGGTCCGCGGGCTGTTCCACCGGCGAGGAGCCGTACACCCTGGCCATTATTATCCACGAGGTGCTCAAGTCTGAAATCGCTTCCTGGAGCATCCGCATCACGGCCAATGATTTATCCGAGGCCGTACTCCGGACGGCGCGTCAAGGCGTCTATTCCGATTATGCCCTGCGCACCACGCCCAAGGATGTCGTCAAGCGGTACTTCACCGAAGAAGCCGGACGGTTCAGGGTACGCCAGGACTTGAAAAACATGATCACCTTCGGTCAGCTCAACCTGAACGATCGCGGCCAAGTGAAACTGGTTCCGCGCTCGGAGATCGTTTTTTGCCGAAACGTCATCATCTACTTTGACGACGCGATGAAAAAACGGGTAATCAGTGCTTTTTACGACAATCTGTTGCCGGACGGCGTGCTGTTCATCGGTCACTCCGAATCCCTGCACCATGTTTCCAGAACCCTGAACCCCAAACACCACCCCGGAAGCATCGTCTACTACAAAGAAACATGACTTGGCCCACGAGACGTCGCGATAAATTGATTCACGATCAATGCGAAAGGGAGTCCCGCATGCTTACTGAAGAAGAAAAACGAGCCCATGTTCGGCTGACCAAGCCGTTTGAGGTGAAAATCAGGCCCTTCGCCTTTCCCTTGCAACGCCAGCCCACTTCCGAAGTCCACTCCGTGGACATCAGCGAAGGCGGGCTGCTTGTTCACTGCGCCAAGAGATTCACCGTCGGGGACAAGCTGCAAGTGACCATTTTCATCCCCAGCCTGAACAAGCACCACCCTGGCTTTTTCAAGGTATTCGAAAGCGATGTGGACCAATCCTTGACCGCGGTAGCCGAGGTGGTCAGGGTTCAGGAGGTTATCCCGCTACGAGATTATGGCTTGGGTTTGAAATTTTTGGACATCTATGAGGACGATTGGCAAGCGCTACGCACGTTGATCCTCAAGGAACTTCGAAAAAAACAGGATGCCGCGTGAAACCGAAGATCCTGGCGGTGGCCAACCAGAAAGGCGGTGTGGGCAAGACCACCACAGCTCTGAGCCTCGGCGCCGCGCTGGGCGAAATGGGACGTCGCGTTCTGGTCATGGATCTGGACCCCCACGCCTGTGCCAGCATCCACCTGGGCTTTTATCCCGAAGAGGAACGCACTACCCTCTACGATCTGTTTCGTGAGGAGAACCCCGGTAAGCGCACAACCATTCTGGACTCAATGATTTCCCCCGCCGTCGATGTCGGATTCGACGCTGCTCCCAGCCACATCCGACTCTCCGAACTGGAGATGGACCTCCGGGATCGGGCGGGCAAAGGCGCTATCCTGAAGCAATGCATGGACCACCTGGAAAATCGATATGACTACGTGATCCTGGACTGTCCGCCTCATGTCGGCATATTGCTGGTCAACGCCTTGGTGGCCTGCGACCTGGTGATCATTCCCATGCAGACCGATTTTCTAGCCCTGCATGGCGTCCGCCTGATCTTCGCGACCATGAAAACCTTGAACAAAGCCTTGCCCAGACCCATTGATTTTCGAATTTTGCCCACTATGTTCGACCGCCGCGCCGGCGCCTGCCAGCGGGTACTGCACCTGTTGCGCCAAAAGGCGGCCTCCAAGGTGTTCGAGACCATCATCCCCATGGACACCAAATTCCGGGAAGCCAGTGGAATGGGAAAAACCATCCTGGGCGTTGCCCCGTCCTCCAAGGGGGCGCAGGCCTACCGACAACTGGCCAGGGAGTTGACCGCCAATGAAAACGCTTGAACAGTATTTCAAGGATCAGCCGTTGCTGCCCGACGACATAACGGTTCCTCGCAACGGCAAGGATTTGACCAGCGCGGAACAGGCTTTTTTACGCAAGTATCTCGGTTTTGAGAGTCCCTCCGGAGACCAGGGGCCGACGATTCAAGCCGTCACCCCGGAACAGGTCATGCCGGGGCCGACTTCTCCAACCGGCGTTGTCCATGGAACCAAAGGCGCGACGGACCCTCACGGTTCGTCTATAGACCCGGATCCGGCGGAGTTGCAAAAAACACTACGCGAACAGCCCGAACTGCAGTTGATCGGTTTTCGCTTGGCTGACCAGGATTACGCCCTCCCCATAGAAGTGATCCAGGAAGTCATCCGAGCCGTGGAGCCAACCAAACTACCCTCCGCCCCGACGTTTCTTTCCGGCGTAGTCAATCTGCGAGGTCGGGTCACGCCTCTGGTTTCCCTGCGCAACCTGCTCCGGCTGCCTCCCGGGGAAGATCTGTTCATCATCGTCTGTCGCCACGGGGGCTTGCAGGTCGGCTTGCAAATCCAGGCCGTCTCCACCATGCACCGAGTCAAGCAGGAACGCATTGATTGGGCGGTGGAGTCCTTGTTGGGCGTGCAAAACGAGATGATCTGCGGCCTGATTCGTTCCGAGAATCAGCGCCTGATCAGCATTCTTTCCCTGGACCATCTTGTTCAATCCCTGGTGAAATCATGAGGTGTTTTTCGTGAAGCATATTCTCATCGTCGATGACTCCAAAACGGTTCGCAACCTTGTCGCCTTCATCATGAAACGGGAAGGCTTCCGGGTGACCATGGCCGAGGACGGCATGGACGGCCTGGAAAAGCTCTTTTCCGCCGGTCAACTGGACCTGATCATCAGCGACATCAACATGCCGCGGATGGACGGCTTCACCTTTATCAAAAACATCCGCGAGCAGGATATCTTTCGAGATATCCCGATCATCGTCCTGTCCACCGAAGGTCAGGAAGAAGACATCCAGAAAGGGATCGGCCTGGGTGCGAACCTGTACATGGTCAAGCCCGCGCAGCCGGACAAACTGGTCCGCAATGTGAAGATGCTCCTAGGATAGCCCAACCTCTCCCCTTCCCCCACCAAGAGGTGCGTGCATGAACCAAGAGTTCTCGGATCCGGAAATATTTACCGATTTCATCATTGAGGCCAAGGAACACCTGGAAACCATCGAGCCCAACCTGCTGCTGCTGGAAAAACAGCCGCGGGATGTCGGGCTTTTGGACGCCATTTTCCGGCCGATGCACTCCCTGAAAGGGGCTTCAGGCTTTCTGGGCCTGCCTCAAGTCAATAATTTGGCCCACAAGGCCGAGAACATCCTGGACGAACTGCGCAAGGGCAAATTTCAGGTCACTCCGGACATCATGGACATCATCCTGGCAACCACCGACGCCTTGCGCACGATGATCGACAACCTGGAGATCAGCGGCATGGAAGGCGACGTGGACACACGGGATATCATCTCTCGCATTAACGGTGTTTTGGAGGGCGGCGGCGTCACATCCGCACCGGTCTCTCAGGAAACCGCGACTCCGAAAAACTCACCGCCCGTGGCATCGTCTCCGCCTCCCCCAGCGGAGACACCTCAAGCCCCGATGGACACGGAAAGCGGCTCTTCAGCCGCACATGCGGCATCTTCGGGGACCTATGCCTTGAACGCGGTCAGCGCGGAACACTTGGCGGACTTTCTGGAAGAAGCCCAGGAAATCGTCACCAACCTGAACCAGTCCCTTCTGGAGTTGGAACGAACCCCGGAAGGAAAAGACGAGTTGATCAACGATATTTTCCGCTACATGCACAACCTCAAGGGAAACAGCGGCCTGTTGGGTTTTACCGAACTCAACGCCCTGGCCCATGAAGCGGAAAGCTTGTTGGGACAAGTCCGCAAAGGAGAGATCGACCTGGAGCGGGATCTGATCGATCTGCTCCTGGCCGCCACGGACCAAGTCGACGGTCTGGTGGCCAAAGTAGACGCCGAGTCCATGACCGTCGTCGCGACGGATGTTCAGCCGATGATCGTCAAGCTGTACCAGGCTCGGATGGGGCACTCTTCCTTGGAGGAACAACCAGCCATATCCAACGACATCCAAAACACAATTCCCCCTTCCCAGGATTCGCCACCCCAGGCTCCCTCTGCCTCCGACTCCGCCCTGCCTCCGGTGGTGGTTCCGATCGGAATGGATCCGGAAGATTTTGCGATTTTTCGGGAAACCGCCCGCCAACAGGTGGATAATATGCGCCTGGCGTTGGGCCTGTTGGCCGAGAACCCCGAACATCGGGACTCCATTGACGGCCTGTACCGCTCATTGCTGACTTTGCAAAACTCATCCAACTACATGGGCTTCGACGACTTGAACGTGTACGCGGAGCGCACGGCCAAGCTCGTAGACCAGGCCCGTGGCGCGGACATGGGATTTGAGTTGTTCCTGGACCTGCTCAACCAGGAAAAGGAGATTATCGCGGACATGGTCGAGGCGGTATTGAACAAGCATACGCTTGGCGACGCTTCTTCCTCCGAGCCGCCTCCTGAAGCACGACTTGAGGAATCCGGCGGTAAAGATAAAGAATCCGCCCTTCAAGCCCCCAAATCATCTCAAGATGAACCCGACACGAGCGCCTCCTCCGGGGACATGACAACACCGGAGCCCAAGAAATCCGACGCCGAGCCTGCTTCAAACACCGGCGTCGACCGAACGGCGACCGCTTCTCCTGAAATCTCCGCCGAGCAGTCGCCACCCCGCCAAGACTCCGCCGCTCCCCCCAAGCCCAAGACGTCCACCACCATACGGGTCGACCACGAACGGCTGGATCATTTGATGAACCTGATCGGTGAGTTGATCATCAACCGTAACCGCTTCGCCATGCTTTCCAAGTCGTTGGAAGAAAATCCGGACCAAGTGGAACAGGTAGCCCAGCAGTTGACCGAATCCACCTATGCCATGGCCAGGATTTCCGACGACCTTCAAGATACCATTATGCAGGTGCGCATGGTTGCCGTGAGTGCGGTGTTCTCCAGGTTTCCCCGGCTGGTTCGGGACCTGAGCCGCAAAAGCGGCAAGGACGTGGAACTGATTACCGAAGGTGAGGAAACCGAGCTGGACAAGAGTATCGTGGAAGTCATTGGCGACCCCCTTGTCCACTTGATCCGCAACTCCATGGACCACGGTCTGGAGGGCCGGGAAGAACGCGTCGCCGCGGGCAAGCCCCCCACCGGACGGGTTTGGTTACGCGCCTACCACAAGGGGAATTCCGTGGCCATCGAGGTGGAAGACGATGGTCGAGGCATTGATCCGGAAAAAATGCGGAAGGTGGCAGTGAAAAAAGGGTTGATGTCCGAGGAGGAAGCCGCCAGACTCGACGACCGTGAGGCGGTGGACCTGATCTTTGCCCCAGGGTTTTCATCAGCCGAGAAGATTACGGATATTTCCGGTCGAGGCGTGGGCATGGACGTTGTCCGGACCAATATCAAGAATCTCAAGGGCACGGTCAACGTGACCTCGGAGCTGGGCAAGGGGTCGAAGATGACCCTGGTCCTGCCCCTGACCCTGGCCATTATCGACGCCCTGATGGTCACCGTTGCCGGGGCCACATACGCCATCCCTCTGGACGCGGTATCCGAGACGACCAAGATCGAGGCCGAGACCCTCACCGACGTCAGCGGACGCAAGGCGGTTACCTTGCGGGACGAAGTCTTGGGCATCGTTGAATTGACGGACCTGCTCGGCCTGCCCAAGAATACCAACCAACGGGAGATCCTCCCGGTGGTCGTGATCACGGACAACGATCGCCGTCTGGGCTTGGTGGTGGATCGCTTACTGGAACGCCAGGAAGTGGTCATCAAACCGTTGGGCACGTACCTGGGAGACATCGACGGCATTTCCGGGGCCACGATCATGGGCGACGGCAGCGTAGTCCTGATCCTTGACCCCCACGAAGTCTATCTTTTGGCCACTTCCCGCCCTGGAAGGTAGTTCCTTGGTAACTACTCAGTAAATCCTGAGTTGAGCTCACTTCCGACGCTGGATTCCCGCTTTCGCGGGAATGACGTGTTTTTCATGCCGCCTCCCAGTCAGTCATACCCGCGAAGGCGGGTATCCAGGCCGTATTTCCTCGGATGAGCTGAATAGTTACGTCCCTTGAGCCTTTCTTCGCTTTTTTTCGCTGAGTTTTGTCGTGCTCGTACTCGGATCGAGAGCCTTCCCAAACTTTTCGGATTGATCTCGATTACGTACACCAGCACCACTACGCTGAGCACGAGTACGATGAGGCCTTCGCCCACATCCTCAGCCCTCAGCCTCCTGACTCCTGACCTCTGAATCCCCCTCCCCTCCGCTGTTTCCGGCCAAAGGATGGGCCTGATCGTAGACCTGGACAATTCGGGCCAGGTCCAGATGGGTGTAGCGTTGAGTGGTGCTGAGCCGGGCATGGCCCAGGAGCTCCTGGACGCTGCGCAAATCCGCTCCGGATTCCAGCAAGTGAGAGGCGAAACTGTGGCGTAGGACATGGGGGCTGATCCGGCGCTCCAACCCGGCCTCGGCCGAGAGCTTGTCCACGATTTTAGCGGCTTCGCGTCGGTTCAGTCGACCGCCGCGCATCCCCAGAAAAACGGCCCGTTCCTCCGGTTCAGGGCCAAACGCCCCCCTGTGCTCCAGGTAGACGCGCATCCGCTCCACTCCGGGCTCAGTCATGGGCGCCAAGCGTTCCTTGGCCCCTTTGCCCAGAACACGAACCATGCCCTGGTTCATGTCCACGTCGTAAAGGTCCAGCCCCAGGGCCTCGCTGATCCGCAGTCCCGATCCATACAGCAACTCCAGCAAAGCCATATCCCGCAGCGAACGGGGATCCGGCTTTCGGGAGGCCTCAACCAGGCGCAGGGCCTGATCCACGTTAAGGGTGGTCGGGTGACGGACGTCCTGCCGAGGGTTGGTGATGGCGGCGCAGGGGCTGACGCGGAGAATGTCCTGACGGATTAAGAAGCGAAAGTAGGAACGTAGAGCGGCCAGCTTGCGGGCCACGGAGCTGCGCTTGACGCCTCGGCGGTGCAGGTCTGCCAAGTAGCCGCGCACCGTGTCCCGGGTAATGCTCTCGGGGGCCTCGGGGGCCAAGCCTTTCACCCGGACGAACTGTTCGAACTGGTGCAGATCCACCCCGTATGCCGCGAGAGTGGCTTCGGCATAGCCCTTTTCCACGCCCAGATGGGCCATGAACATCCGCCCGTAAGAGGACAGGTCATTCTTGTCGGCGATCCAGGACATAGGAGCTGCCGGGGATGGACTTGGCCTTCTTTTTCAGGTTCATGGCAATCTGCGAGGCCTCCCCGAAGTGCTTGAGTCGACCGTCAGTGTTAAAAACCACGGCGATGGACACGGACATCATGGAAAATCGCTGCATGGCGCCCTTGCGATCCGTGGAGAGGATGTAGCCGCGTTCCTGGTCGTCCTGGTCGTAAAAATGGGGGACGATGCCGTCGAAGCTCTCCACGATCCGTTGACA
This sequence comes from Desulfonatronum thiodismutans, assembly GCF_000717475.1. NCBI lineage: Bacteria > Pseudomonadati > Thermodesulfobacteriota > Desulfovibrionia > Desulfovibrionales > Desulfonatronaceae > Desulfonatronum > Desulfonatronum thiodismutans. Next base: position 212,460 of record NZ_JPIK01000020.1, on the reverse strand, counting down.
GGCGGACTCCACCGTGTCCGGGGGCAGGATGAAGACGAAATCGTCTCCGCCTACGTGCCCTACGAAGGTGAGTTTCCCGGCAAAGGAGCGGATGGTGTTCACGATGACCCGGGCGGCCATCATCAGGACTTCGTCGCCTCGGGAAAAACCGTATTTGTCGTTGAAGGACTTGAAGTGATCCAGGTCTACGTAAGCAAGGGCGAAAGGCTCCTTGCGGTCGATCAAATCCTGGATGCGCTGAATGATGGAGGTGTTGCCGGGCAGCTTGGTCAGTGGGTTGGCGTCCAATTCGCGCGAAGCGCGATGCAGGGTCAGGCTGAGCCGGGACCGGGCTTCCAGGGGCGAGAGAGGATAGACGAGAAAATCATCCATTTCCACAGCATGAAAATCCATGTCTTCCAGTGGATTTTCCTCTATCAGGCAAAGAACCACGGGCAACTGACGATAGACATTCTCGCTCTTGACCATGTTCACCAGGGTTGGCCCGGAGAGTTGGGGCAGATCGTCGTCCACCAGGAGCAGATCCGGCGGGGCGTTGAAGACTTGTTCCAGAGCCATGGGGCCGCGCTGGAACACCGTCCACTCCACTTGGTCCGGCGGCCAGAGACCTTGGAAAAACGCCACCCGGTCCCGGTCCGCGCATACCAGGAAAAACCGAAGCTTGCGCCCGAACAGCACGGTTACCCCAACCCCATGGACAGCCCGTCGCCTTCGATCTCCTCGAGCATGACATCCAAGACCTTGTCCAATTGGCTCATGTCCAGCTGCAACAAGGCCAGGGCCTCGGGATCGAGGCGGGGCACCAAGTCGTCGCCGCCGGAGCCGACTTCCAGGGTCCGGATCAGAACGTCGCCCACATGCACCACGCAGGCCATTTTGGGATAATGCTGCGCGGTAACTGGACGGTGGTGACCGGAAATGCCGATCTTCAGGTTTACGGGCAGATTCCAGTGATCCGCGACCCAGGCGTTGATCCGATCATGACCGAAGCCGAGCACCTTTTTTTCCGCGTCCAGATAAAGCACGTCTTCCTGGCGGACCACGGCGTCGATTTCCTCCTTGGCCGTCGGCAATTGCAAAGCCACGATGACCTTGCCCAGGTCGTGCAGCAGGCCGGCCACGGCATATTCCTCGGGCTCCTTGAACCCGGCCTCCCGGGCAATTGCGTTGCAAGCCATGGCGCACCCCACGCTGTGCTCCCACAGGCCGACCATGGAGGTGGTCATCAACTCGAACACGGAAGTACTGATGATCAACCCCTTGATGACGTTGAACCCCAGCAGGACCAAGGCGTGCTGAATGGTGCTGATCCGCCCCGGAAACCCGTAGATCGGGGAGTTGACCATCTTCAGAACCTTGGCTGAGAGAACCTGGTCCCGGGAGATCAATTTGGCGATCTGCTGCGTCGAGGAGTTGGGGTCTTCCAAAAGCTTGGAAACTTCCTCCAGGACCACGGGCAGCGTTGGCAGATCCTTGACCGCAAGCAACTGTCCCTTGCGTTCGGTGCGCAGATCTTCGCTCATGCCGCGCCTCCTTGTTCCACTTGCCCAGTGGATTCGACCTGCTCGGGTGATTCGGCGACCGCCGTGGCACTGGCGGCCTTGAGGAGAAAATAATCTTTCAAATGAGTCTGGAGCTTGACCATCCAGGGATCGTCGCCGTGCTTGCGAAACAAGTGGTCCAGCCGTTCGACCCGATTTGTATACGGATTCTGCCCCCCTCCTCCCAGGTCCACCGGATTGCCCTGAACCGTGACCATGGTCACGTCCATGCGTTCCAGTCGTTCCAACAACGACTCGGAAAGTTCGGTGTTTTCGGCGACCAACACCAGTCCGTTTTCCCTAAGGATAGGCTTGGCCAGGCTCATGCCCGGTTTGGCCAGGTTCAATGGAATTTTTTGCATAGGTAGAGTCGTGCCTTATCATCAGGGTAACGAGACCCGGATCAGTGAACAACACAGACCGGAAAAAACGTTTATCGTCCGCACACCGAATAGTACATCCCCGGATAACGCATGACAAGGGAACGCATTTCCAGAAGCAGCAAGAGCGTGCTGACCCGCGAGGGTTCATCATCAAGTTCGTTGCAGATGTCGTCGATATGCACCCTGTCCCGGTTTTCCAGAAACCTGATCAATCGTTCTTCTTCCGGATTCAGTGTCTCCCCGGGGGCTTTATTCGTCGAGGCAAACTGGTTGCCCGCCTTGGAGGTCGAGGTTGAGGCCATGGGAGTGTCGCCGGATATTTCTTTAGAGAAGAGGCGAGTCAAATCCTTGGGTTTGTCCGAGACAATATCTTGAGAATCGGATGCCAAGGGCTTCGGGGCGTCCGAGCTCTTGATGCCGATAAGCTGAGGCCGCAGTTCTGTCAGAATATCCTCCACGGTCCGGACCAGTGTCGCGCCTTGACGAATCAGGTGGTGACAGCCGTCATAGCTTTCCATGTTCACCGGACCGGGCAAGGCGAAGACCTCGCGTCCTTGCTCCAGGGCAATGGAGGCCGTGATCAGGCTGCCGCTGCGTACGGCGGCTTCGACCACCAGGACTCCGAGGGACAAGCCGCTGATGATCCGGTTGCGATGCGGAAAATTGACAGCGTCCGGCCGAGTACCCGGCGCAAACTCCGTTACGATCAGTCCTTGGCGGAGCAGGCGCAGCCAGAGATCCTTGTTCGCGGCGGGGTACAGCAAATCCAAGCCCGTACCCAGAACAGCGATGCTGGAACCGATCTCCTCCAGGGCCGAAACATGGGCCTGACGGTCGATCCCCGCGGCGAATCCGGAAATAACGCAGATCCCGGCTCGAGACACTTCTCGACTGATCGAGCGCACGGCTTCCATTCCGTAGCGGGAACACTTCCGGGAGCCGACCATGGCCAGGGCCGGGGAAGCAAGCAGGCCGCGATCTCCGGCCAGGTAGAGCAAGGCCGGCGGATTGGGGATACGGCGCAATAATGCCGGATAGTCCTTGTCCGACCAGAGCAAAACCTCCATGCCCTTGCTCCGGGCGTCCAGGGCCTCCTGCTCCGTGGCTGCTCGCCAGGAACCGGCCAGAAACTCCTGGACCTGATTGTTTCGCGCCAGCCCGAGGCCATGCCATTGCCCGGCATGTTCGACAGCCACGGCGGCCCTTCCGAAATGCTCCAAAAGGCGTTTCCAGGTCCGCGGGCCCAGGCCGCTACTGTTGCGCAGCGCCAAACTGGCCAGATACTCGTCGTGGCGATCCGGGTCCATTTAGCTCACGAAGCGGTGGTCGGCAGTTGGGGGAGACGCTCACGGGCCAGTCGAGAGGCCGGAGAATTGGGGTAATCGTTGATGACGATCTGAAGATGAAAGCGGGCGTTGGGATAGTCCCCCAACTGTTCATAAGCGAACCCGGCTTTGAGCAAGGCGTCGGGAGCCTTGGCGCTTTTGGGAAACCGTCGGCTGAGTTCCTTGAAGACCAGAATGGATTGCGCGAACTGCTTCTGTGCATAGTGGGTTTCCGCTTGCCAATACAGCGCATTGGGCATCAGGGGGTGATTCGGAAAACGTTCTTGAAAGGAGAAAAAGTCCGCACGGGCCTGGGCGTAGTCATCTCGGTAATATTTTGCCAAGGCTTGATCGTACAGTTTCTTGGCCTCGCTTTGTTCCCGTGAATCGTCTGAAACGGACGGCTGAGGCTTGGGAGTCGGTGAGGGTCGGACCTCGGGTTCCGGAGTCTGGCGAGGTCCAGGAACGGATGCGGGGCCGGAAGGCGTCCCTACTGCCGGAATCGCCTCTGTCCGGTCCGCCTCGAAAGGCGCGGTCACGGAGGATGGTGTCACCGCATCCGCGGACTCCGGAGTGCGCCGGGAAGTGTCCTCGACGACCGATTTGGTCGGATCTTGCGCTGCCAAGGCATTTTGGAGAAAACGCTCCTGCTGCAACAGCGACAGTTCCATGGAATCCAGGCGTTCCCGGAATTCATCCGCCAGTCGGTCCTGGCGGTCGCGGACTTCCACCAGGGCATACTCCAGATTGCCGATGCGGCCTTGCTGCAACGACGGGGAGGCGCATCCGGCAAGAAATACCGTCCCAATGATCAAGGCCATCCAAAACCGACACATAGACTCTCTCCTTCCAGACCGCTCAATGATGATACCCGGTCCCCCGCTGGATGTTTAGGGCTCGGTAAACCTGCTCTAAAAGCACCACACGGGCCAGCTCATGGGGCAAGGTCATGGGACTCAGACTGATCAATTGATCGCAACGCTCCCGAATTTCTCCGGAAAAGCCAAAGGCTCCGCCCAGCACGAAACAAGGTCTGCGCACCGGGTCTTCCCACCATGTTCCCAGGGTCGCGGCAAAGGCTTCCGATGAATACCCCCGCCCTCCCGCGTCCAAGCCCAGGACGCGATCCTTGGGGCCAAGCTTGGCCAACAACGCCTTTCCCTCCATGTCGACCCGGCGCTCCAGAGACAAATGACCCGGAGCGTCCTTGACCTCCACACGTTCAAACCGGACAAAGCGTCCGATCAATGTCGCGTAGTGCTCAGCGGCCCGCACCCAGTGGGGCGTCTTCAATCGCCCCACCGCCAGGCAAGCTATGGCTTTCATCCAGCCGTCACATCACTTTTATGAGAATCCAAATCATTATAATGACCTGGGCAAACGCCGAACCGACAATCCATTTCAGAAAATCAAATTTAAACTCGACCAGATCCCTTCCGGTAACCATTTTACTGATCCTCATCTCCCTAACGCATCATTGGTCAGCCGAGCAATGTCGTCCAGGTCGGCGCAGAGGGTCACTCCCGCGGCCTGAAGGCGATCGAGTTTTACCTGGATTCCGCCGCCGCCTTTCTCCAGAATGGCTCCGGCATGGCCGAGGCGCTTGCCCTCGGGGGCAGTCCTTCCGGCGATGAAGGACAAGATCGGTCCGTCCCAGCCCATGGCCCGCAGATGCTCGACGGTTTCCTCTTCGGCCCGTCCGCCGATCTCACCCAGGATCAACACGGCTTCGGTCCGGGGATCAGCGACCACCAACTCGGCGCAGGGCGTCAACCCTGAACCGACGTAAGGATCTCCGCCCACGCCGATGCACACGGACTGGCCGATACCGGACGCGGAGAGTCGGTGTACGGTTTCATAGGTCAGGGTCCCGCTGCGGGAGAGCACGGCCACCGGCCCAGGGGTGAAGATATGTCCGGGCATGATTCCGACCTTGATCTCGCTGGGAACGATCAGGCCGGGAGTATTGGGACCAATCAGCCTGCTGGGCGAGCCGTCGAGCTGCTTGAGTACCCGGAGCATGTCCATTTGAGGAATGCCCTCGGTAATGCAGACGATCCACGGCACTCCGGCCTGGGCCGCCTCCATGATGGCGTCCGCGGCCACCGCGGCGGGAACGAAAATAATGGAGACGTCGATCTGGTGTTTGGACACCGCCGCGGCCACGCTGGAGTAAATCGGCAGTCCAAGCACGCTCTCCCCGCCTTTGAAGGGCGTCACCCCGGCCACGACCCGTGCGCCATAATCTTTCGCTCCGTATTCCTGCATCAGGGCGGCATGGCGCTGTCCTTCCCTTCCAGTCAGCCCTTGGACCAGAATCCGGGAGGAACCATTCAGGCCGAAGGGCCGATTACGGCGCAAACCTTTGGTGGCGGCAACGGGCGTCCACCCTGAGAAGCTGAAGGAGGAACTAAAGGAAGAACTTGAAGTTCGCACACCGGTTCCCTCCGCGACTAACGCCCGGCTCGGGACAAGCGTCTTCAACATGGCCAGAGCTTGGCTCAAATCGTCGGTCACATGCAAAGTGTTCCCGGGCACGTCCGCCAGCAAGGCGCAACCGGCCTCAGCCCCATGTCCGGAAAGCCGCACCACCACCGGTTTGGACGGCGGGCGGCCGCCCAGGGCGTTCTTCAAGGCCGCGGCCACCTTTTCACAGGAAAGGATTCCGCCGAACAGGTTGATCAGTACGGCTTCGACCTGCGGGTCGTCGAGCAGGATGGCCATGGCCGCGTCCATGGCTTTTTGACCGGCGCCTCCGCCCAAATCGAGAAAGTTGGCCGGCTCCAGACCGGAAAAAGTGAGCAGATCCATAGTGGCCATGGCCAGCCCGGCCCCGTTGACCATCAGGCCCACCCGGCCGCCGAAGCGATGATAGCTCAAGCCCGCCTGTCTGGCCCTGCACTCCTCATCGCTGAAATAGACGTCCCGTTCATAGCGCCGCAACTCCGGTCGCTGATCCGCCAGGTTGTCGTCCACCTCCACCTTGCCGTCCAAGGCCAGCCAACGGTCGTCCCCGGTCAGCACCAAGGGGTTGACTTCCGCCAGCAGCAACCCGTTGCGCAGAAAGCAATTCCAGAGGTTGCGCACCAAGGTTTGAAAACCCGGCCAAAAGGCTTTGGCAGCGTCTCGGTCCAGCCCCAAATGAAAAAAAGCCGTGCGAATGTGATGGTCCATCAACCCCGCCAAAGGATTGATCTTCTGAATTAAAAGATTTTCCGGATCCTCGGCGCCTATGGCTTCCACGTCCACACCGCCTCGGCGCCCGATGGTCAGCACCGGGCAGCCCCACTCCCGATGCAGGGTCAGGCTGAGATAGAACTCCCGGGCAATGTCCGCCCGTTGTTCAATACGCAGCAACGGGACTTTTCGGTCGCTGACGATCATTTGAAACAAGGTCTCGGCGTTTGCGAACAATTCTTCAAGGGAGTTCACGGAGACGATCCCTCCTTGCTTGCCGCGTCCGCCGGAGAGCACCTGCACTTTAAGCATCCAGGGCGAAGGTATCCCAACCAATCGGGACGTCAGCTCCAAACGTCGCCCTTCGGTCAAATCGTCCGGAGAAAGCAAAAGGCCTTTGGGGGTGGGAACACCCGATTCCTCGAAGAGAGTCTTGCCGTCATGTTCGTTCAGTTGCATATGTGCTCCGCTAAACAAAGCCTTTCCAGTTGTCAAAGACATGCCAATGAGGGTAGAGATATCCTCTCGATGCGCAGGACTTCTTCTCAAATATCATCCATCCCCCACTTGATGCGCCATATCCGCCATTGTATCCTGAGCTGTCTGCTGGTCCTGACCGCGGTCGCAATCCCAGTCCCCGGCATGGGGGCATCGTTGCTGGCTCTGGACAATCTGGTGGTGGACAGCCAAGCCGAAAAAATCCATCTCCGCTTCGGGCTGCGTCTGGAGCAACCCGAACCCGTCGCCGCCGTCCTGCACGAAGGGGTCGACCTCTGGTTGGAAGGGACCGCCCGTCTGATCTCCAAGCGTCTGTTTTTGCCAAACAGCATCCTTCACGAACAGACCTTCGAACATGTCCTGGAGTGGAACCCATTGACTCAAGAATACGAGTTGACGTTGCCTCAGAAGGAACATCTGGTCAAGGCCAAGGAACTCAAGGACTTGCTCGGGGAACATTGGCGGGAGTTCAGCCTGGAAATGGGCGAATGGTCCTTGCTGATTCCGGGCCAGACCTATCATATGGAGTTGGAAGTCACCCTGGATCGCCGGGACATCCCCGTATGGATGCGCCGCGTGCTCTTCTTTTGGTCCTGGGAAGTAATGACCCCGATCCGCTACGAACTGGAATTCTCCGTCCCTTGAGCGCCGTCGGTCATGGTTGACCGACGGCGCTCAAAGGGTGACCCCGAATTCATCATCAAAGGGTGCCCGCGCACTCACCGCCATGCCTGAACCTTCGCCTTCCCCCGACCCGATCAAGATCAGCGTTCCGGACAGTGTTCAACGCAAGCGCCGACAACGTGAGTTGTACCTGGCGCTGTTCGGCTTTATCGCCGTGGTCGTTCTGGTCTCGGTGCAGCTAAATTTCCTGCGGGTGGACTCCTACGTCTTTTTCGCCCTGTACAACCTGAATTTCATCCTGTTGCTGGTCGTCCTTTTTCTAGTGGCCAGAAACGTGGTCAAGTTGATTCTGGAGCGGCGACGCAAGGTCATCGGGGTCCGGCTGCGCACCAGGCTGGTTCTAGCGTTCGTGTCCCTCTCCCTGGTCCCCACGGTTTTGCTTTTCCTGATTTCCCTGATCTTCGTACGCACATCCGTGGACTTCTGGTTCGAAGGCCAGATGGAAAAATCCCTGGAACAAGCCCTGACCGTCGGCCAATCCTTCTACTCCTCGGCCCAGGAACGTCTGGAGCAACGTGGTGAATTTTTAGTCAACCATATCCGGGAACGTCAGTTTTCCTGGGGCGGACGGCCCATGCACGCCTTTCTGGACGAAAAGCGCCTGGAATATGGACTGGGGCTGACAGGCGTCCTGTCTCCGGGGCTGACCGAGCAAAACTGGCACGCTAATGAGGATTGGGCCGGAGCCTGGCCCAGCGTCCGCACGGAGATAAACCTGGAATCCCTGCTGGATTCCCCACGAATTCTTTCGGCTATTCATTCCGGACCCAACTCTGATCTGGTTGTCGGGGTGTTGCCCGTTGACGGCGGCCGGACCGGCTATCTGGTCCTGGGCGACAGTCTGGGCGAGGGGCTGCTGTTCAAGTTGCGCCAAATCGTCCGAGGCGTGGATGAGTACAAGAAACTGCAAACCCTGAAGTATCCCTTGAAGGTTACGCTCTATCTGGTCTTAGGGTTGACCACTCTGCTGATCATTTTGGCCGCGACATGGTTTGGCTTTCGTCTGGCCAAAGAACTTTCCGCCCCGGTCCAGGCCCTGGCTCTGGGCACCCAGCGCATCGCCGAGGGGGACTTGGCTTTTCGCCTCCAGGACGACTCCAAAGACGAACTGGGCATGTTGGTCCAATCCTTCAACCACATGGTCCGGGATCTGGAGTCCAGCCGGGCGAAACTGACCAGGGCCAACGTCCGCCTGGAAGATCAAAACCGGGAGCTGGAAACCAGGGGCCAGTACATGGAGGCGGTGCTGGACAACATCACTTCCGGAGTGGTCTCCATCGGCCCGGACGGTCGAGTGACCACGGTGAACAAGGCCGCGGAGGCGATCCTGAATTTTGATTCCCGAGAAATTCTGGGAAAGACGCCCAACGAGTTCCTGCATCAGGATTATTTTGGAATGCTCCAAGGGGTGATCAAGCACCTGCACGTCCACCCCCGAGCCAAGTGGCAGCGGCAATTGGATTTGCGCATGGGGTCCAGGGAAATCAAACTGCTGGTGAACATCGTCCACCTGCAGGATCAGGGCGGGGTTATCGCGGTGTTCGAGGACGTAACGGAACTGGAGAAAATGCAGCGTTTGGCCGCCTGGAAGGACGTAGCTCGCCGCATCGCCCATGAAATCAAGAACCCGTTGACGCCCATCAAGCTTTCAGCCCAGCGATTGGAACGCAAGTTCGCCGCCCAGGTGGACGATCGGACCGTCTTTGATCAATGCACAAAAATCATTATTCGCCAAGTGGAGCACCTTCAGCGAATGGTTCAGGAGTTTTCCTCCTTCGCCAAGCTGCCGGAAGTCCGGCCCTTTGAGAACGCCCTGGAGCCACACCTGGAGGAAATCGTGGACATGTTCCGCAACAGTCATGTGCGCATCAAGTGGACCCTGGACGTGGACGGCCCGATTCCTCTGGTACGCTTCGACCCCGAAGCCTTGCGCCGGGTCTGGATCAACCTGCTGACCAACGCCGTAGAGGCCCTGGAGGACCAGGACCAACCGGAAGTACGAACCTGGCTTAGCCACGACCCGGAAAATCAATCGGTGCGCATCGAATTCCAGGACAATGGACAGGGCCTCAGCCAGGTCGACGACATGCAAAACATCTTCGAGCCCTACTTTTCCCGCAAGAAAGGCGGCACGGGTCTGGGCCTGACCATCGCCAAGTCCATCGTCGGGGAGCACCAGGGCACGATCAGAGTTCGTCCCAATACCCCGCGTGGGTGCGTCTTTGAGGTCGTCCTCCCGGTATAGGGTGTTTTTTCTGAAAGAAGCGCTCGCACAAGGGCGGTTCGCGAACCGCCCCCAGCGCCCTCCCTGCTCCGCGTCACTCTTCCTTTTTCTCCATCGCCTTTTTCAACTGCTCGCCCAAAGACCCCATGGGAGCCGATTCCTGGGCTGCGTGTCCGCGCCAGTCTTCGTTTTGCTCAGTGCCGGGCAGGGCCAGGGAGATGCGACGCTTATCGCCGTCCACGACGTCGACGACAACCGGCAGCACGTCTCCGGGCTTGGCCTTGGCGTAGGTCTCGTCCTCGGCGCGTTCCAAGCGAGAAAGAGGTAACAGACCTACGACTCCGGGCTCCAGACGAACAAACATGCCGAACTTTTCTCGTTTCTCCATTGTTCCCTGAACCACCTGGCCCTTCTTGAACCGTTCGGCCACTGCCTCCCAGGGGTCGCCCTCGGCGTCACGCATGGACAGGGCGATACGTCGGCTTTGCGGATCAATGGACTTGACCATCACGGGGACGCTGTCGCCAACGGAAACCATGTCTCCGGGCTTGTGCACCCGCTTCAGGTAACTCATTTCGCTGACATGCACGAGGCCTTCGATTCCGGGAGCGATTTCCATGAACGCCCCGAACGGCGCCAAGTTGGTCACCCGTCCGCTCAGCTTGCCCCCCACCTGGATCTCGTCGGCCAACCGGCTCCATGGGTCTTCCATGGCCTGTTTCATGGACAATTCCAGGCGGATTCCCTTGCCCTGGTCTTCGACCTTGAGCAGTTTGACCGTGACTTGGTCACCCAGGGCCACCACGTCTTCCGGGGAAACGTTGCGGGACCAGCCCAGTTCGGAGACGTGCACCAGCCCTTCCAGGCCCGGGGCCAGTTCCACGAACGCCCCAAAAGGAGCCAACCGGGACACCGTGCCCTGGAGCAGATCCCCGACCGAGGCTTTTTCCAGAAATTCAGCCAAGGTCGCGGCCAGTTCCTGATCCAGAAGCGCCCGACGGGACACCACGATATTCCGGCCGCGCTCCTCGACCTTGGTGATCAGAAACTGCATGGTTTCGCCCACCAGGGCTTCCGGATCGTCCACCGGACGGCGATCCACCTGACTGAGCGGACAAAAGGCCGTCTTGTCCAGAATCCGGACCCGGAAACCGCCTTTGCAGGTATCCTTGATTTTGCCTTCCACCGGAATGCCTTCTTCCATGGCCTGCCGCAGCTGCTCCAGGCCCCCTTCCCCACTCAGGGCCTTGGCCAAACGGATCTGGCCTCCTTGGACGGCTACCACGAACAGTTCGACCTCATCGCCTTCCCGCAACGCGAACGTACCGTCCTTGTCCAGGAGTTCCTGTTTCTCGATCACCCCGTCGCTTTTGGTTCCGGTGTCAACGTAGACCATCTCCTCGCTGACGGCGATGATCCGCCCCTTGATCCGGTCGCCCACGCGCAAATCGGGCTTCATTTCCATTTCAGAGGCCTCGAACATCTCGGCAAAGCTCTGTTCCATCTGGGAATCGGACATACGGTGTGCTCCTGTGCAAGGTCGTTTGGGCAACGGCTGGTTGGGGGTTACAGGGTGGAGTCGGTGGTCGCGTCGACCCACCGGCGAATGGCGTTCAATTCGTCGTTCCATTCGGAGGAAAACCGCAATTTTAAAAATTGTAAAAACATCTGGTCAAAAAAGAGCAAGGCCCGCTCCAACAGGTACATCTTTTCCAGGAACGGACCGTCCGGGTCCTGGCCTTCCTCAAGGCGAAACTCCACCTTGGGCGTCTTGAAACCGGCCGTGGAAAAATCCTCGGCCTTCACCGTTACCTGCCAGCCATGGCCGTCCTCTTCCACGCGCAGCTTGGCCTGGTGCACTTTTTTACCGCGCAACAGACCGTTTTTCGCCTCAAGCAGCTCAGCGCCGGGGCCGCTGCTGACGGCGGTTTCCAGATATTCGCCTTCCCCGCTTTGAACCATGACCCGGCCCTCGAAGGTCAGGCCGAAGGGGATGCCGTCCATGGTTTGCCATTGACCGTTGCTGCGTTCGCTGCGAAACCAGATCCAGGTCAAAAATTCCTGCCCCAGAGCCAGATCCTTGGCTTTGATGGTTTCCAGGCTCACGACGCACCTCCCGCAACTCCATTGGATACGTCGCCTTCGCGATCATTTGCATGGCTCAAGGCGGCCGGATCAAAAACCTCTCGGTCGGTATCCGCGACGGCCTTGCGAACCGGCACGAACATCGACCCCTCAAAGCCGGTCAGACGCCCTTCCGCCGCCTCGCCCAGAAGCTCCAGCCCCAGGACGACCGGGGTCAGCGCTTCCAGTTCGACCTCGAAGGTTTTGGCGAACAGTTCCTCGAACAGCGTACGGACCTTGGTGTTGGTGGTGGCCAAATACACCCGGTTGTCCCGCACGCTCCAGACCACGTCGAACACCGCCGGGATGGGCAGGCTGCGCATCAGGAGGCGTTGCCGGACCTGATCACGCAGTTCGGTTTTCTGGTCCTTGCTCAGGAACTTCTTGCCTTCACCAGCCAACTGGGCCATCCGCTCCCGCAGCGCAATCATAAAGTGTTTTTTGAACACCGCCGGAGGGACGCGCCGGGTATCCAGGCGCAGGGAAAAGGCCAGGTATGGCCCTTTTTCCGGACCGGCCGTGACCCACTCCGCGTCCAACAGGTCGTCGAAGCAGACCCAACCGAAGGACCGTTCCTCCATGCTCTGGTCAATGTCCACGAAGGCAAAGCGTTTCAGCCTGAGTTGGACATTGGAAAGCACCTCGTCTCCTACCTCGTCCGGCAGACGATATCTGGTCAGTCCCGTGCTCGCGGAAAGAAACCCCACTGTTCAACTCCCCTACCCGATCAAAATTATTGAAGGACCGTAAATTCCGAATCCTGGGACTGTTCCGCCGTCACGGTGTTGGTCAGCAAGGCCACCTCGGAGATTTCCACCTGAACTTCATCGCCCGGACGCATCGGTCCGATCCCAGGCGGCGTTCCGGTCAGGATCACGTCTCCCGGCAGCAGGGTCATCACGCTGGAGGCGAAGCTGAGCAGCTCCCAGGCGCTGAAGATCATGTCGCCGGTACTTCCTTCCTGGCGAACCTCGCCGTTGACCCGGGTGATCAGGGTCAACGCGGCCGGATCCGGCACCTCGGTCTCGATCCAGGGCCCGATGGGCCCAAATGTGTCGAAACCCTTGGCCCGGCCGTACAGTCCGTCCTTGGTTTGCAGATCCCGGGCCGTGACGTCGTTGGCGCAAGTGTAGCCGAAAATATACTCCGAGGCCTCGGCCACGCCGACTCGACGGCACGGCTTGCCGATGACCACGGCCAACTCGCCTTCATAGTCCACCCGTGAGGATTGCAACGGCAGCACGATGGACTGCCACGCCCCGATGATCGAGGACGGCGGCTTGAAGAACAACACCGGTTCCTCGGGCACGGTTTTTCCCATTTCCTCGGCATGGGCATGGTAGTTCAAGGCCGCGCAGATGATCTTGCTGGGCGCGACCGGAGGCAGCAAGGCCACCTGGTCCAGGGGGATGGGATCGTTCAAGCCCATGTCCTTGTTCAGGCACAGCACATGGTCCGGCTCCAGGGTGGCGTAAAACGTCTTTCCCGCATACTGCACTCGCACGACACGCATAAAAAACTCCCGTTTTTGGGTTCGTCCCTCACACTCCCACCACCACCGGCAAAACCACGGGGTCGCGGTGCAGGACCTTGCGGAAAAAGTTGCGCAGGACCACGCGAATGCGTTCCGCGTTTTTTTTGGGTGAAGCCTTGGGATTGGACTCGAACACATCCAGGATCAGGCACTTGGAATCGTCCAGGACGTGCTCGAACTGCTGCTCGAAGACAAACCCCTTGGTGATCAGTTCCGGCCCGACCAGAATATGTCCCGTCTCCTGGTCAATAACCACGTGCACCACCACCAGGCCTTCCTCGGCCAGCAGTTTGCGCTCCTTGAGCACGCTGACGCCCACGTCGCCGACGCCCTTGCCGTCCACCAGGGTTGAATCCGCCCGAATGCGATCCTCAAAACGGATACCGCGCTCGAAAAACGTCAACGGCTGTCCGTTGTCCAAGACAATGGCTCGCTCCGGAGCAACTCCGCACTCCCTGGCGAGTTGACAGTGCTTGACCAAATGGCGGTATTCCCCGTGAACGGGCACGAAGAATTTTGGCTTGACCGTGTTCAACATGGTGGCCAATTCAACCCGGTGAGCATGGCCCGAGGCGTGGATGCCCTGGACCTTTTCGTAAAGAACTTCCGCACCCAGACGGTACAGATTGTTTATCAACCGTGAAATGGCCTTGGTGTTGCCCGGAATGATCCGTGAGGACATCAGGACCAAGTCCCCCTGGCGGATGCTGATCTGGCGGTGTTCTCCCTGGGCGATTCGGCTGAGCACGGACAGGGGTTCGCCCTGGGAGCCGGTGACCAGCAGAACCAGTTGGTCGTCGCGAAAATCATCAATATCGTCCAGAGAACAAATGGCGTCAGAAGCCAAGCGCAGATATCCAAGGTCCTTGGCCAGGGCAATATTGTTCAGCAGGCTACGGCCGCTGACCGCGACCTTCCTTCCGGTCAGGGCCGCCAGGTCGAAAACCTCCTGCATACGCTGGATATGGCTGGAAAACAGGGTGATGACGACCCGGCCCTCGGCCTGTCGGAAAACCCGTTCCAGTGCGCCCTTGATCTCCAGTTCGGTCAGGGTCACCCCCTCCCGCTCGATGTTCGTGGAGTCGGAAAGCAGCAGATGCACACCGGGTTCGGAAAATTTGGCAAAGGCCTCCAGGTCGGTGAACTGATCGTCCATGGGCGTGGGATCAATCTTGAAGTCGCCGCTGTGTACGATCCGCCCCACGGGGCTTTCAATGCCCAGGCCATAACCATTGATGATGGAGTGACAGACCTGGAAGAAATGCACGGTGAACGGCCCCAACTCCACGGAGTCGTTGGTGTTCACCCGGCGAAAATCCACGTATCTGTTCAGGTTGTGCTCACGCAGCTTGTTCTCCAGCAAGGCCAGAGTGAACTCGGAACTGAACACCGGAGCGTCGACGTAGGGCAACAGCCAGGGCAAGGCTCCGATATGGTCCTCGTGGCCGTGGGTCAGGACGATGCCCCGCAGCTTGTCCTTCCGGGCCAGGATTGTTTCGAAGCGAGGGATTAGAACGTCCACGCCGTAATGAAAGTCACTGGGAAACATCAGTCCGCAATCGATGATGATCATGCCGTCGGCGGACTCCAGCAGCATGCAGTTCATCCCTATCTCACCCAACCCTCCCAGCGGGGTCAGGGTCACGGACGTTTCTTGTCCAACCATTCGTCAGTCTCCTTGGAGTGCTCGTGCATGATTTTCCATATATCCTCTTTGAGTCGATCACGCTCCTTGAGCGTGTAGGCGCCTTTTATGTCATGAGCGGGAAATATCCGAACCGCGACGGAACCCGGCCGGATGCGCCATGAGTCTTTGGGGAGCACGGCGTAGGTTCCGGAGATCAACACCGGCACCACCGGGCGTCCGCTTTTGATGGCCAGGATCATGGGGCCGATTTTGAAGTCCCCGAGTTGCTTGAAGCGGGATCCTTCGGGAAAAATAAGGATGGAGGCGTGCTCGGATTTGGCGATGGCTTCCTGAATGCTCTTGATTCCGCGGCGGGGATTCTCCCGGTCGATGCCGATATACCCGATCCGGGACATGGCCTGGCCGAAAAAGGGGATGCGGAAAAGGCTTTGCTTGGCCACGAACCGGAACTGATGCCCTCTCAGGGCCACCAGCAACACCGGAATGTCGAACCAGCTCTGGTGATTGACCATCAGGATGTACTTTCCGTCCGGATCAAAATCTCCGTGATCCACTTGCACCCTGACCCCGGCCAGTCGGCAAACCAGCCCGCCCCAGAAAATGCTGATCCGGTTTGAAAGGTTTCCGCTACGGTCGAAAAAAGAAGCGATAATGACGACGATCGCGAAGAAAATGGTCAGCGGAACAAAGAAAAGATAGAACGGAATGATGGACAACATGCAGCGCCTTCTCCTAATCTGTTATGATCAAAATGTAAACGCGGCCACTGGATTACAATGCCCCCCATCACCCCCGCCGCTTGTAGGGCAGGATGCTGTTCAGAGCGGCTATGTCCCGCATTTCCATTTGGTTGTACTCCGAAATGGTGGACTCCATCACTCCGTGCAGCCGGGGATCGAAAAACTTGTGCAGGCTGTAATTCGGCGCGGAGACGAATCCGCGCAGCGCCTTGTGCACTCCGCCCATGCCCGGATCAAAGAGCCGGAGTCCGTGCCGGATCATCCATTCCATGGGCTTGTAGTAGCACAGCTCGAAATGTAGAAACTCCTCTTCCCGCCACGTGCCCCAATACCGCCCGTAGAGCCGGTCTCCGTCCGTGATGAGCAGCGACATAGCCATAGGGATCGATTCATCCGGTTCAAAGGCCGCGATGAGCAGCAGGTTGTCGCGAAAGGTGTTCCTGAGTCCCTGAAAAAAGGTCGGGGTCAGAAACTTGCAGCTCCACTGCCCGAACCGCTCGTTGTGCCGGGCGTACAGCTCGTACATCAGAGCGAAATACGACTCCGGAATTTCCCGACCCAACAGGCATCGAGTGGTGATTCCGCGCCGAGCCAGACGTTCGCGCTCCCGACGGACGTTGCGCCGCTGGTTGGCCTTCAGCCCGCCCAGATACTCGTCAAAGGAGGTGAACCCAGGATTCAGCCAGACGAAACCCTGATGCACCCAGACCTTGTAGTCCAGGCTTTCGGGAATCCGTCCCCAGTGGGTGGTTACGAAATGAAACCCGCACCCGGACACCCCGCGTCGTCGACAAAAGTTCTCGATTTCCAGAATCATGGCCGCGCTCAATTTAGCCTGATTCACGTGCTCGGCCACCAGAAATCGGTAGGCCGTGACCGGACTGAACGGACTCATGCCCACCAGTTTGGGGTAGTAGCGCACCCGCATGCTTGCCGCCAGATGGGCCCAGGCATGATCAAAGACGAACTCCCCGTCGCTGTGGGCCTTGAGGTACAGCGGCGCGGCCCCGACCATCCGTCCCTGATCATGAATCGTCAGGTGACACGGCTGCCAGCCGCTCCCGGAGCCGACGCTGCCGGAGGCTTCCAGCAGATGCAGCCATTCCCAGCGCAAAAACGGCACATCCCGACCGGAGCACAGCCTGTTCCAGCCATCGGGATCAATGTCGGCAATGGCGTCATGCCAGGTCGCGGTCAGGGTGGGGATGGTGGTCATTATATAACTCCCCGCAACACGATCACGGCCAGGACCCCGGCGAACAGGGCGGCGATCAGGTTGCGGGTCAGGATGGCCACCAGGGCCGTGATTCCCGCGGCGGCCCGTTCCGCCGGGCCGCCTTGAACCAGGTTGGGCACGACGATGGCCACCAGGATCGAGGCCGGGACATGCCGGAGAAAAGCCTCCACTCGCGGCGTGGGCGAGACCCGGCTGATCAGGAACAGTCCAGCCGCCCGGGTGAGGTAGGTCGCCGCGGCCATGCCCAGCAGAACCCAGAACACGCCTCCGAACATCCCCTCCATCGCCATCGGCCCGGAAACGCCCGTCAAAGCCGCGAGGGTGAGATCAGCGTCCATGTCGCCATGCTCCGTACAGACCCCCGGCCAGACCGCCGCAAAGGATGTACCATTTACCCGGGAGCATGGCCCAGCCCAGCCAAGCCGCGGCGGCGGCCACCAGCCAGACCGGCAGGTCCTGGCGTCCTTTCCAGAAAAAAATCAGCAGGCTGATGAACACGGCGGTGAAGGCGAAGTCCAGGCCCCAACGGGCCGGGTCGCTCATGGCCGTTCCGAGGAAAAATCCGCTGGATGCGCCCAGAATCGTGGCCGAGAACCAGAACACGTAGATGCACAGCCCCGCACCGAGCAGAAACGCCGCGTCCCGTCCGCCGGAACCCATTTCCCGCATGGACAGGGCCCAGGACTCGTCGGTCATGAAGAACAACGTACCATAGGCCTTCCACGGGGGAAGAGCGATCAGCCAATCCCTGAGGGCCGCGCCCATGAGCACGTGGCGCAGATTGACGATGAACGTGGTCAGCACGATCCCCAAAAACGGCAGGGTCGGCCCCCAGAACTCCAGCACCATAAGCTGGGACGCCCCGGCAAAGGTCGACAGGCTCATGGCCCCGGCCTGCGCCGTGCTCATCCCGGTCTGCACGGCCAGGATGCCGAAGACCAAGCCATAGGCGAACACGCTGAGGCCCAGGGGCAGACAGTTTTGAAAACCGCGCCGGACCCCGGAAAGCGTGAATGTAATCGGTTGTGACGAGGAAATGGGGGACATAAACAGCGGACGCTCACATGTCCTTGGCCAGAACCTTGCGACAGGCCAAAGCAAAGTCCTCGGGATAGTGGCCGACGATGCACCGGGCCTGGGCCTCGCTGAATCCGCCGGGGGCATAGGGAAGTTTGGGCAGAAAGGCGTACAACAGCCGCTGGTCCGGGTCGCCGGAGTCCAGACGCCGGGAATACTCGATGCTGGTGACCATCCGCGCGCCCAGACCTTCCAGGGCCCGCTGGGCCGTGAGCATGGCCCGGTCCAGAGCCGCGCGACAGGCCGCGTCCGCTTCCAGCACGTTGCCCACCGTGCCAAGCGGCATCAATTGCAGCTCAAACCCGGAAGCCTGGGCCTTGGGAACGAAGAGCAGCACCTGATCGTCTTCATGGACCACCAGATCCGCCTCTCCCGGGCGACCGTCGGTGCGTCGATTGGCGCGGATGGCCCGCAGGTAGTCCGTGAACAGCCCCTGACCGGTGTCGGCCCGATAGCGCTCCACGGCGTCGGCCACGAGATCGCCGCAGGCAAAGGGCCGAAACGCGCTCTTCGCTGACGACCAACAGGTCGGCAACGCTCCTGGAATCAGGGCGTATTGCTGATGCACCTGCTGGTGGGACGCATGGAGTCGGTAGCCGCTGGGCGCGAAGTCGAACCCGAAGTTCCAGCCCCAAAGCGTGGCGGTATAAGCCGGCTCCTCGCCGCAAGCAGCGGCCCGGCGAATGTGGTCCAGGGTCGTGATACGCAGTTCCTCCAGCTCTTCAGCGGCCAACCGCCGACGCCGGGGCGTGGCCAGGCCGCACAGTTCCGCCAGCCGGATGTAGGTTCGCTGATAATACAGGTGACGCAGGCCAAGTATGTCCTCCACGTCGAGTTCACGAATTCCGTACCGCACGGCATCGTGGGCCATGTTCGCGGCGAAGTGGCCCCAGGGAATGTAGCTGTTACGGCGCAGATACTCGAATACGTGCGTGCGCCCGTCCGGGCCGAAGCGAAAGTCCCCCACCACCTCGCTGCCCCCCTGAACACCGGGCCGCAGAACCATGGCCACCTTGTAGGCGTCCGGCAGTCGAGGATTATTCACCACGGCTTCGAACAGATCGTGGCGATGAATCACGGGGCGGATACGACCATCCGCGTCCTTTGTGTAGCGCAACCCCGTGGGCACGGCTCCTGAAGGGTCATCCGCATCGTCAAATAGCAGATCGCAGGACAGGGCCGCGATGATTCGCAGATCGTCAGGGTCCGTGGACGCGACGGCCACGGCCAGGAGCACGGATTCGGGCAGGACGGCGAAGAGCGCGGCTTTGTCCGCTGATGGAGTCGTGTATTCCGTGGCACCGAAGATGGTATCCAGCGCACGGTGCATGGACGTGCTCTCCGGCGCGGGAAGTGTGATGGAAAGCGGATCGAGGGCCTTGGCGTCGGCCCAGGAGGAATCGACGTAGGTCGTGCCCCGGAATGGAAAGGCGTTGGGGATTTCGTAGATTTCGGAGGCTCGGTCCACCTGGACGTCTCCGGCGGGAAAATTGCGCTGGTTATCCATCTCCTTCCCGGTTTCCGTCCGACCCAGGGCCTCAAGATGGTCCTCGGCCCGCAAGTTGGCCACTGTGTAGGAAGGTCGGTGGACGCCGAAATGGAATCGGCCTTCAGGGGTAATGCAGGAGCGTAGGGTCATCGCTATGCTGGCTGATGGTGGTTAAGGGTTGGCGGCGCGTGACAAACCAACGCCGCCTGCCGTAGGTTCTCCGCCCGGAGGAGAAGCACCATATGTCGTCAAAAAAAAACATCCCCTTGCCGGAGACGTTCGGCCTGCCCCCCGTGGGCGTGGAAACTCATGCTCACCTGGACTTTCCGGACTTCGCCGAGGATCTGGACAATGTCATGGACCGGGCCAGGGCGGCGGGAGTGGCCTGGTTCGGCAACATCTTTCTGTCACCTGAAGCGTACCGGACCCATCAGCCGCGATTGTCCGCCATTGCCGGGATGTTCTTTACCCTGGGCATCCACCCGCACGAGGCAACCACGGTCACGCCGGACGTTCTGGCGGACATGGCCGCGCTGTTCGCCCAAAATCAGGGTAAGGACAAGGGACTCCGCGCTCTGGGCGAAATCGGACTCGACTTTTATTGGGACCGCAGCCCCAGGGATGTCCAGGTCCGGGCGTTCCAGGACCAGTTGAGCCTGGCCAGGGAGCTGGACTTGCCCGTAATCGTCCACAGCCGAGAGGCTGAGCCGGAAACCCTGGCCATCCTGTTGGACATGGGCTTCAAAGACCGTCCCCTGCTCTGGCATTGTTTCGGCCAGGGCCGGGAACTGGCGGAAGACGTCCTGGCTCATGGCTGGCACATCTCCATCCCCGGACCGGTCACCTTTCCCAAAAGCACGACCCTGCGCCAAGTAATCCCCCACATTCCACTATCCCGGATGGTCCTGGAAACGGACTGCCCGTTCCTGACCCCGCACCCCTTTCGGGGGAAACGCAACGAACCGGCCTATCTCTGCTATACGGCCCAGGCCGTCGCCGAACTGCGCGGCCAGCCGATTCAGGATGTCTGGAAGGCCTGCGGGGAAACGGCCAGAGCGTTTTTCAATCTGAAGGCAACTGCTCAGTTCGTCCAATAAATCGACTGGATACCCGCCTTCGCGGGTATGACTGGTTGGGAGGCGGCATGACAAACCAAGTCATTCCCGCGCAGGCGGGAATCCAGAGTCGGAAATGGGCGCAACTCAGGATGTGCTGAATAGTTACCCTGCACGAATGAGACCGGGGATCAGTCCGTCCTCATTCCAGCGGGCAGGGGCTTGTCCGCCCGGCCCAAAAACGTGATCCGTCGGATATTCTCAGCCTTGATCTTCAATTTACCCCAATCCGTCAATCCATAGAACGCCAAGTCCGGCTCAATCATGAATTCTCTGGTGGTTTGATTCCGAAACAAAACCCTGGCCAGGACACGGTCGTCCTGGAGATACATCCGGGCTTCCAGAATTTCCGCGAAATCCAGACTGATGTCCGCCTTCCCCGCTGTAACCGGAAGCATGGTCAGGCCGCTCATGGAAAAATCGCGCAAGGCGAAGGAGACGTCGGCGGCGTCCACCAGTTCCACCAGAAAAGAGCGTTCCGGCTTGGGAATCTTGGTGACCACATCCGAGTCGCCGAGTCCGCCCATCCCCAGATTCAACCAAGCCGCGACGAGCAGCACGACCATCCATGGGGTCACTGCATGACGACGTCGTTCATTATCCATCCTGTTCCTCCGTACCCTTTCGTGATTCCTTCCGCCCTTCCTCACTCACCCCGGAACGTAACCACCTCTCGAAACGTTAATTGATGGTGCGCCGTCTCCAGAAACTCCCGAACTTCCCGCTCCCGGCCCGGGGCGAAGACCAGCTTGACCACCGCCGTATGCGGGCTCACCGTACTCTGATAGGCCAGATTGTCCTCGGCCTCCAGAAGAAACTTCAGCAAGGAGATGCCGTCCGGGGCGAGCTGCAGATACATGCGGCTCGAATACCGCGGAAGTGCCTGACAGTTCGCCTGAATTACTTTTTGAGGGGGCTTCCGCCGAGAAGTCGCCCGTGCCGTGGACATGGCCTTGTCTCCTATCGCAACAGGCCGTCGCGGACAAGGGCGACTTGACGAGCCTGAACACCTCCGAAAACGAAGAAATTGGAACGACTCTTGAAACATACGCGGGCAAGGAGAAAAGACCATGCAGATTTTTCCCTCTTTCTCAGCCCAATCCAATACCTCGACCGACTCGGGATTTGCCCTGGACGCACCGCTGTTCAACCTTGGAAACGAAAATTTCAATGACGTGTTCGGGGCCTTTCTTCGCGATAGGCGAAACGATGCTCCCTTCCATCCTCCTTTGCCGAATTCAACACATTCGGAATATTTTCGAAACGACGATTGGCGAGACGATCCTGAGCCCCCCATGTCCGTTCACAAAGATCCTCCGCTTTCTTCCCGCGAAATGGACCAACCCGTAAACAGGGAAGATTTTGCCGCGTTGCGCCGCAAGCTTGAAAAGATGGGCGTGGACGAGGAGAGCTTGGATCGACTCGAGGACCTTTTCGATTCCGATGAGGCTGTCACTTGGCGACAAGTCCTCGAAGTTTTGCGTGAACCACTCAAGCTCACCCCGGAGCAGGAAAAGAATCTGATAAGTCTACTGGAAAAAATCGGCTTCACTCCGGACGATGCCCTGAGTCTGGCTCAGGATATTCAGGACAACAAACTGGATGCGGTCTTCAAACGCGTCGCGGAATTGCTTTCCAATCTGACGGGCGAAGAGAGATTCGCCTTTACGCCGTCGGAAATCCAGGCCTTGCTGCAAGCCCTGGGTCTTCGAGGTGGCAACAACGCCTCCGGAACCGCTGATTCATCCCTGGGAAAATTCTTTGGATTGAGTGAGGAGAGCTTCAAGAACGTGGACCCGAAATCCGTGGACACCATGCGGGCCATTGCCGAGGCCATGAAAAAAGCCGGTATGGAAATGACCCCGGAACTGCGCTCCGTGGTGCACAAGGCCCTCCGGGAAAACGCCGATGTGCTGCAACGTGTCGCGGATGCCGCGGGCAAGGGTGAACTGAAGCTGACCCCGGAAACCCTGGCCGCGTTCCAAAACGCCCTGAAACAGAACGGTGGCGGATCGTCTCCGAATATTGATCAAATTATCCAGCAAGCCACGGATAAAGAGCTGACTCCGGAAGAACTGAAAAAAATCCTCAGCATGATCAAGGAGGCCGCGGAGGGAACGGATCAGAACAAAACCCGATTGCTGGCGGAAATCCAAAGGCTTCTGGCCTCATCTGAAAATCGGGATCTCCGAATGCAGGCCGCGGACAACGGCCCCAACGCCCAGCGGATGTCCATGTCCGAAGCCTTGAACGCACTCAGGACCGCGGCCTCGGAAGGCGACGGCAAAAACAACGCCAACCAGGGAAAACCTTGGCAAAATCCCAATGCCCCAAATAGTGCCAACCAGTCCGCCCAGGGCTGGGAATCCTTCTGGAACAAGGTCAGCGTCCAGGGCAGCGGCGAGGCATCCGGAAGCCTGCTCAAGGACGCCGGGCCCGACTCCCGATCTATCATGGGCCAGACCACCGCGGCCAACAATACCGAGGCCGCGGCCCGCAAAGTCCTGGCCAACGCCCCGGCTCCGCACCGGGCCGTTTTGAATCAGGTCCACTCCGGTCTGCTCCAGAACATGGGCCAGGGCCGCCAACAACTGACCTTGCAGCTGCACCCGGCGGACCTGGGCAGTCTGACCGTGAACCTGAGAGTGGTGGGCAAGGAAGTCCAGGCCGTGCTCCGCGCGGAAAACCAGGAAGCCCGCCAGATCATCGCCGAGAACATCCCCCTGCTCCGCCAGTCTCTGGAATCCCAGGGCCTGCGGGTCTCGCGCCTGGAAGTCTCGACCCAGTTGCAGGACCAGAACCAGTTCACCCAGCTTTGGCAAGGTTCTGATGGCCAAAAATTTCAGGAACAGGGCGCCAATACCCAATGGGCTGCTCTGGGACGAGGCCTGCTGAAAAACAACGGCGCCGGAGGCCAGGACGCCTCGGAACAGGCATCAGTTTTGCAAAATCCATCTCGAGAAGGCGGCATCAACCTGATCGCCTAGCAAAATTTTCCTCTTTCCGGGAGAAAGATCATGTCGACAAGCCCTTACGTCACCCCGCACACCAGTAATCTGGTCGGCCGAGCAGAGCGAGACTTCGCTCCACCGGACCCGAGGACAGGCGATAAAAGCGGACTGGACAGAGACGCCTTTTTGCGCCTGTTGACCACGCAGCTTGCTCACCAAGACCCTCTCAATCCTCTGGATGACAAGGAATTCGTCGCTCAATTGGCTCAATTCTCCAGCTTGGAACAGCTCAGCAACATCTCCGAGTCCATTGAGAGCTTCAAGGATTCGTTTGCCCGCCAGGAAACGCTGAACGCGGTCAATTTCATCGGCAAGAAAATCCAAGCGGAAGGGAGAAGCATCAGCAAGGACGGAGACTCCGTCAGCTCCTTCACCTATTCCCTGCCGGACATTGCTGAAAAACTGCACATGAACATCTTCGACTCCTTCGGAAACATCGTCCGAACCATCACCCTGCCTGAACGAATGCCCGGCGAGCACGAGTTTGTCTGGGATGGCCGGGATCACTCCGGCAATCCGCTGCCCGACGGGGTGTACAGCATTTACATGGCCGCTGAAGGCAAAAATGGTGAGCCATTGATGATCTCCACCAAAACAAGCGGGGTGGTGTCAGCGGTGGTCAGCGAGGATGGCCAAACCTTCCTGCGCCTTCAGGACGGACGAAGAGTCAACATCATGGACGTTAAGGAAGTCGTCGGGACAGGGGCGACGCAAAGCAACGCGCTGGCATCAGAACTCCAGAATATTACAGGAAATCTGGCGAACCTTAACGGACTGTTCGGCGGATCTTCCTCCACCGAAGACCTTTTGAACAGTCTGACCCAGTAATTCATTTCCCCCCCTCGCCTCTTAAGGGCGCGAGCGGGCTATACAAAGGAGCACAATCATGAGTCTCACCGCGTCAATGTGGACGGGAGTCAGCGGCCTCAAGGGGCATGGCAGTAAAATGGGGGTGATCGGCAACAACATCGCCAATGTGAGTACCGTCGGGTTCAAAGGTTCTCGCATGCACTTTGAAGACTTCATGAGCCAGTATGTCAGCGTGGCCAACGGTGTGGGGCAGGTTGGGCGAGGGGTCGCGGTCGGCGCCGTCCTGGGGGACTTCAGCCAGGGCTCCCTTGAAACCACCAATGAATCCACCGACGTGGCCATCACCGGCAATGGTTTCTTTACCGTCAGTCCTCCTGGGGACGACATAAATTACTACACCCGAGCCGGAAACTTCCGCTTTGACCAGAACGGATTTCTCGTCGATCCTCATGGGTATAGGGTTCAAGGCTGGCAAGTCGCCAGAGATACAGTCGATCCATTGGTCGATGCCGTTGATGGTGATGGTATTGGTGCTCGACGCGTCAATATTCAGGGCGTCCCCAGAGACATTCAGTTAGACAACTTTCAATCTCCTCCATCACCGACATCCACTATCAACGCCGTGGTCAACCTCGACTCCGCCGCCAGATCCAGTGTCGACGATCTCGAAGCGGCATGGCTCGCTGACCCAGGTAACTTGGGGAATAACCAGTATGAGTATCCAGCAACAATGAAAATTTACGATGCAAATGGCGGCGCTCATACTGTGACGGTATACTTTGATAAAAGGCCGAATGATGATCCGGATGTCATCGATAACGAGCCAAATACGATATGGCAGTTTATTGTAACGATTCCACCTGAAGAAGATCAAGAAAATGGCACTGGATTATTAATGACAGGAGATCTTCTGTTTAATCCTGCTGGAGAGATTATCGATATGCGAGCAAACCCAACTCTCCAGACAGAAGATGGAAATGGCGATCCATATTTTATTTCACGAAATGGCTATCCAACATTTGCTGTAAATTTTCTTGGAGAACCTCAAAATATTGAATTCACACTTGGAACAAGATTCGTTGGAGATATCGCGGCTTACGCTCCAGGGGCTTTTGCGGGAGATATTGCTGATTGGGAAAGAAGTGCTCTCTCCACGACAGCTTACAACAACGCATCAACAACATTATATCAAACACAAAACGGCTACACCGCTGGTTTTTTGCAGAACATTTCCATCAACCGGGAAGGAGTTCTGACCGGACGTTACTCCAATGGGCAAGTCATTGATCTGTATGCACTCACCATTAACAACTTCAATAACGTCTGGGGGTTGAACCGCGAAGGCGGTAACCTGTTCGCGGAAACGGGCTCATCGGGGCCTCCATTAACGGGAATTGCCGGTACCGGAAACTTGGGGACTGTTTCCTCCAATACCCTGGAACTCTCCAACGTGGACCTGGCCACGGAATTCGTGAAGATGATCAGCACCCAGAAAGGCTTCCAGGCCAACAGCAAGACCATCACCACCGTCGACACGATGCTAGATGAAGTGATTCGGATGAAGAGATAGCGGGTTGCCGAAACGGCAGGCTGAACAGGCCGGGAGCGAGATGCTTCCGGCCTGTTTGTTTTGGTGAGGCGATCCGAGGCAAAGTGGAAATCGAGAAGACCGAAAAAAGCCCCTGGAGGATATCCTCCAGGGGGTCCATCGTTATCTGATTTGTCACGTAGGGGCGCACCTGTGTGTGCGCCCATTACTGTTTGGGGCCCATTACGGACTGGGACACAATGAAATCGGCAGGGTATCGTTCACCCGCAAGGGCGGACACATAGGTCCGCCCCTACGTCACGACGATCTCCATGCAAAGGTCACTATCCTCATAGATTTCGTGCGATCCAGGAAAACAGATGATAATCAGGAACCCGTCTCAACCTTTCCCGATGACTCCCCTGCTCCGCCAACCGCCCGCTCCAGAATCCGATACGTCCGGTCCACCATGTTTCTGGGTTCGATGAGCAGGCCGGCCTGGACCATGGCGTTGTCCAGGATTTGTTCGGCCACGGTGCGGGCAAATGGCTCGTCGGTTTGGCGCAGCGCGGCCAAGCCCTTGATCAGGGGATGGCGGGCGTTGATTTCCAGATCCTTGGCCGAGATGGGCAGGTCGCCCTGGCGGCCCGCGGCGCGCATGATCCGTTCCATGGAACTGGTCATATGCGCGTCCGGGTTGACGATCATGGCCGGGCTGCCTTCCAGGCGTTTGGACTCCTTGACCTCCTTGACCCGGTCGCCGAGCACGCCTTTCATCCAGGCGGCCAGGTCCGTGGCCTGGGCCTTGTCCATCTCTTTCTCGGCTTCCGGCTGGTCTTTCTGATCCTTCTGGTCCGCGTCCAGCTCCGGCAGCTCGATATCTCCCCGATCCGCGGAAACCAGCTTCTTACCCTCGAATTCCGCCAAGTGGCCCATCACGAAGTCGTCGATGGGGTCCATGGTGTAGATCACTTCCAGGTCGCGCTTGCGGAAGGCCTCGATGTACGGACCGGCCTCGATGGCTTCGCGGTTGGAGCCGTGGATGTAAAAGATTTCCTTCTGGGCGATCTTCATCCGACCCAGATAGTCGGCCAGGGACGTCTGCTTGCCGGGCTCCGTGGTGGAGGACTCGAAGCGCAGCAGCTTGCCCAGCGCTTCCCGATGGCCGAAGTCGCTAACCACGCCTTCTTTCAGGAAGTAGCCGAAATCACGCCAAAAGGTCTCGTAAGTCTCGGGCTGGTTCTTGGCTGTCTCTTCCAGGTGCTTCAGGAAACGTTTGGTGACCACGGAATTGATCTTGCGCACCAGGGAGCTGTCCTGCAGGGCTTGGCGGGAGATATTCAGCGGCAGGTCCTCGGAGTCGATCACGCCTTTCAGGAAGCGCAACCATTCCGGAAGGATGGTTTTGGAATGCTGCTCGATGAGTACACGCTGACAATACAGGTTGACCCCGGGCTCGGTGCGGCCCAGGCCGTACTTCTCGAAATTGTCTTTGGGCACGAAGAGCAGAGCCTTGATGGCCAATGGGGCGTCTGTGTCGAAATGCAGCCGGAGCAGCGGCTCGTCAAAAGCGTTGCCCACGAACTTATAGAATTCCGAGTACTCCTCGTCCGTTATCTCGCTTTTGCTCTTGGTCCACAGAGCCTGGACCGTGTTCACTGCCTCGCCGTCCAGGAGGATCGGAAAGGGCACGAAGCTGGAGTACTGCTTGATGATCCGTTTGATCCGCTCCGGGTCCGCGAATTCAGCCGCGTCGTCCTTGAGCTTCAGGACAATGGACGTGCCTCTCGGCAATTCGGATGCCGCTGTGATGGTGTAGGCTCCTCCGCCGTCGGACTCCCAGACATGGCCCGTGTCGTCCTGGCGATAAGAGCGGGAGGTCACCCGGACCGTGCCCGCGACCATGAAGGCGGCGTAGAATCCGACGCCGAACTGGCCGATCAGGTTGACGTCCTTGGTCCCCTCGGCCAGTTGGGACAGGAAGGTCTTGGTTCCGGAGTGGGCGATGGTCCCCAGGTTGGCTTCCAACTCGCCGCGATCCATTCCGATGCCGGTATCCGTGATAGATAGGGTCTTGGCGTCCTTGTCCACCGTGATCCGGATTTCCAGGGGCAGGTCCGGGTCCGCCCCCGGGTCGGTCAAACTCTGATGCCGATACCGCTCCAACGCGTCCGCGGAGTTGGAAATCAGCTCCCGAAGGAAAATTTCCCGCTCCGTGTACAGCGAGTTGATCACGATATCGAGGATCTTCTTGACCTCGGCCTGAAACTCCCTGGTTTCACCAGTGCCTTGCGATGCTTCCACGTTCATATCCGTTCTCCTTTTCCTTACTCGGGATGTTTTATAATGCGCCACACAGCAAAAAGTGCCTACAGATAATATTTTATGCGACGGCGTCAACCCGAGAGAGATGGATATGAAGCGGAATTGAGTTCGTGAACCTCAAAAGTCAAAATCGGAATCGAAAAAACGCCCAAGCCAAACACTCATCCCAAAGGACTTAACAGTTCCCGGACCCGGTCCATGTTCAAATTGGCATGCAGGTTCCCCAACTGAGCGCCTTGCCCGGAATGTTTGATCTGTTCGAGACTTTGCCGGACATCGCCGGATGAGACCTCTCCGCTCGTACTCGTAAAGGAGTGGCGCGGATGAATACTCGTCTTATCCCCGGCCATTCGAGGTTCGACACCTCGCTTGAGGTCCTGAATTTTATCCTGGAGGGTCTTCAGATAGTCATGGCCGGCAAAAACACTGTCAGCGCCATCGATTCTCATAGTATTGCTCCTTCCTTGTCGACGGTTGAGGTGGTCAAAAAATTCAGCCTGCCAGGGAAATGCAAAATGGAGGCCGTGATTCACCTTTCCGACGACGATCGGAGCAAGTGCTCAAGGCGAGATATAGCCCCATTCCACCAGGCGGCCGTAGGCGTGCTCGGCTTGTCCACCCTGGCGGACGCTGCCGAGAAAACGCTGGTATTCCTGGGCGGACTGACTGCGGCGACCCATGGCTTCCAGGGAAATGCCCTTGAGAAAGACCGTGTTCGGATTTCCGGGAAGCAATTTTTCATAACGGTCAAACTGATCGTAAGCTGCATCGAACTGTTTCAGATTCAGTTTGGCCACGCCGCTGACATGATGGGCCTGAGCTTCGGCGGGATAGATGTTCCGGGCCTTGTCCGCGAAGAACTCGGCCCGCTGGGGCCGATCCATGGCCAGTTGGCACTTGGCCATCAGCACCAACCCGGCGTAATCCTCCGGGGCCTGACGCAAGGCGTCGTCCAGGGCGGTTTCAGCCGGAGAAAATCGTTCCTGGCGCATCAGCTTTTCCCCTTCCTGCATCTTCTCGATGGCCCCCTTGATCTGGCGCAGGCCGGCGGTGTGGTCCATGTAGCGTTCGCGATACAGAGGCTGGGTTCGGGCGTGGGCATGCGTGCTCCCGGCCTCCCGGACCGCGGTCTGGTAGCGCTCCTCGCTCATGGGGTGGGTGGAGAACATCATCTCAATGGCCGAGGGATTGTTCTTCTGCATCTTGCGCAACACGTCCATCAGGCCGACCATGCCCTCGGGGCTGTATCCGGACTTGGTCATATACTCCATGCCCAGACTGTCCGCCTGCCGCTCGTCGTTGCGGCTATAGTGAGCCAACAGCGCCCCGGCGGCCACCCCGCCCAAACCAGCGGCAACGGCTCCCCAGGTCTCGCCTTGGGACGCCAGGGCCGCCGAAGCGCCCAGGAGGACCACGCTGGTCAGGATGCCCGTCGACATCCGCGCCGCCGTATGCCGGGCGTTGACATGGCCCATCTCGTGGCCCAGCAGCCCGGCCAGCTCCGCTTCGTCCTGCATTTCCAGCATGATCCCTCTGGTGGTGGCCATGCTGCCTCCGGGGAAGGTGTAGGCATTGACGTAGGTCGCGTTCACGCACCGATATGAGTACGGCATGTGCGGGCGATGGGTGAACCCCGTCATGCTCTCCCCCACCGTAGTGATGTACTGATTCAGCCGAACGTCCTGGACCGCTCCGTAATCCGAGGAAAACTGATGCGGCGAATGTTCCTTGTCCAAAGCGATTTCATTGGCCTCGGACAGAAACATCAACTGCTGCTGTCCGGTGACTGGATTGACGGCGCAGCCCGTGGCCGCCCCAGCTGTTCCCACCGTGGCCAACCAAATAAAATCCCGTCTGGTCATGGCCCGGGCCCCAATTCGTCGTGCAAAGCCGGAATATCGATTATGCATATTCCTCCTCTCTGTTTCGTATCGATCAGATCGTGTTCATTACCGTTGGCTTCACATAATCTTCCGAACTGCAACGTCAAGTACGTCCATACCTCACTGTAACCTTGGCCGTCGTGGTCGGGAGATGCGGCTGCCGAGGCGGGTGGCAGTGGCTGCTACTCGCGTGTTAAAGCGTGGCGGTCAGAAAAACAGTCGAAATGGAATGATCCGTTTTTCCAGCAGATAGTTCAGGATGGGATCGCGGCCCTGGAGGACGACGCGTTTGGTGGGGGTTTCCTGGACGATGAGCAGGGGGACGCCGCGGAAGCCGCTGTTGCGCAGGAACGTGCCGCCCTTGCGCGCGGCCTCGGAGACCTTTGGCTGAATGGCAATGTCCGGAGCGGCCGCTCGCTCCACCAGGAGAATGGCTTGAAACGGATTGTCGGCGGTTTCCGGCAGGTCGAGGAGAGCCGTAAGTTTGCGCTGGTCCTCGGGCTGAGTGTCCAGGGGCACGAGGTTCCATTCGCCGCTGACCGGGGGATGCGTGGCCAGACTGGCCAGGACATGGGTGCAAAACGGGCAATGCAGGCTGAAAAAGTAGTAGAGTTGAGGGTAGGTGGACGTATCCGCGCGGTGGGTGACCAGGACGGTTTCCCGCAGGTCCGGGGTTCGCTCGGGGAACAGAAACATGGCCTGAGAAGCAAAGGCCGCGGTCCAGACGGCCAACCCCATGACCACCGCGGCCAGGGACTTCCGGGCCGCGCCGAAAGCCAGCAGGATCAGCAACAAGGTCACGCCGACGGCGTAACAGAGCACGCAGGTTTCCTGAATCCCGAAGCGCTGGAAGCCCAGGATTCCACCGTCAAACGCCAAGCCGGCGGTCAGGATGATGGCGATGAGCAGCCAAAGCCAGTTCTTGTCCCATTGCCGGGCCAGAAAAAATGCTCCGGCCAGGAGCCAGAAAAAGATCACTCCCAGCCCGATAAATACCTTTTCGCCGAATTTGACGAAGGTTCCAACCACGGCGCACCCCGCCGTAGGACACAGTCCACCTCGCCCGGTCTCCATCAGCCAGTATTCCAGACTCAGGGCCAGGGCCGCGATCACGGACAACATCACAGGCAGCCAAGAAATGATCACGCTTCCGCGATCCGGCGCGCCCAAGATAATTGTTCCTCGTTTTTGCTTCATGTTCGCCCCAAAAAGTTTTTCAGTTGGTCCAATAGCCCCGGACGAAGTCGTTCCAGCGCAGTGTCGATGGAACAGTCGTCCATGTCCAGGGTCAGGTCCGCGGCGGACCGGTAGAGAGGTTCGCGCTCGGCATAAAGCTGCTCCAAAGTTTGTTCCGGCCGTCTGGCCAACCCTCGGCCTCGGGCGTCCCGGACCCGATCACAGATCGTGCCCACACCGACCCGCAGATAAACCACCGGTCCCAGTTCCCGCAAGCGCCCTACAGCTCTTGGCCCATAGACCACGCTCCCCCCGGTGGCCACCACGGTCCGCCACAACCAGAGCTTCGCCACGACGTCCTCTTCGGCCCGCAGAAAGTCCTCCAAACCGAATTGGTCCAACAATGCCTGCAATGGCGCGCCCCAATGCGCTTCCATCAGTCGATCCGTATCCACCAAGGCCCAACCCAGGTCCTGGGCCAGGGCCCGACCCAAGGTGCTCTTCCCGGCCCCGGCCATGCCGATCAGGCTAAGGCAGGGCACGGTCCGCGGGGCGAGGCCGGGGGAGGTTTGGCGGAGGTCGGGATACGGCGCGGGCATGGGCAAGCTGAGAGTCAGGCCAGAATCGAGGTCGAAATCGCTATCGAAATCGAAATCGGCATCAGAAGAACTGTTGGTGACGCATTGTGAGGCATTGTCGTTGAAGATCGATTTCGATGCCTGCCAGATCGGACAAGACTGGAGGATCGAAGACAAATCAGCCCATGGACTACCCGCCGAGATAGGCTTTCTTGATCTCCGGGTGGTCCATGAGTTCGGAGCACGACCCCGAGATGCGGATTTGGCCGGTGTCCAGGACGTAGGCCCGGTGGGCGAACTGGAGGGCCAGGCGGGCGTTCTGCTCCACCAGGAGGATGGTCATGCCGTTCTGGTTCAGGCGCTTCAAGGCGCGAAACATGTCGTACATCAACAGCGGGGCCAGACCCATGGACGGCTCGTCCAGCATCAGAAACTTGCAGCCGGTCATCAGGGCCCGACTCACGGCCAGCATCTGTTGTTCGCCGCCGCTCAGGGATTCGCTGCGCTGGTGGCGGCGTTCATGCAACCGGGGAAACAGGTCGAAAATCTGTTGGTATTCCTGTTCCAGATTCTCGCCGGGCTTCCGGGAATACGTGGCCAGTTGCAGGTTCTCCATGACCGTCAGGTTGCCGAAAATGTGCCGCCCTTCCGGGCATAAGGCGATCTTCAGGTTGGCCACCACGTCGTGGGCCTGGGTTTTCAACAGGCTTTGTCCTTGAAAACTGATATCTCCTTCCGTGACCCGGGGGGCCTCCGGCGGGGTCAGGCGGGCGATGGACATCAGGGTGGTGGATTTGCCCGCGCCGTTGGCCCCGATCAGGGTGACCACCTCGCCCTGATCCACATGAAAGCTGATTCCGTGCAGGGCCTGAATATTACCGTATTTGACCTTGAGGTTATCCACTGAAAGCATCACAGCGCTCCATCTCCCAGATAGGCTTTGATCACGTCGGGGTTGTTCTGAATCTGGTCGGGCGTGCCTTCGGCGATGGTCGCGCCGAAGTCGATCACTTTGATCCATGTGCACAGGCTCATGACCACGTCCATCTGGTGCTCGATCATCCAGATGGTCAGCTTGAACTCCTTGTGAATCCAGCGGATCAGTTCAATCAGACCTTCGATGTCCGTGGAGTTCAACCCCGCCGCCGGTTCGTCCAAAAGCAGCAGGGACGGCTTGCCCGCCAGGGCCCGGGCGATCTCCACCCGTCGCTGCAATCCATAAGGCAGGTTTCTGGGGCGCTCTTGGGCGTAGCGATCCAGTTTCAGGGCTTCAAGAATTTCATGGGCGCTGTGCTCAATATCCGCCTCGGCCCGCTGATAGCGACGGGTCCGGACCAGGGCGTCCACCAGATTGTAGCCCAGGGTCTGGTGCCGGGCCAGACGGATGTTGTCCAGCACGGTCATGTCGTGCCAGAGCCGGATGTTCTGAAAGGTCCGGGCCACGCCCAAAGCCGTGATCTTGTGCGGCTTGAGCCGTCGGGTGTCCGTGCCCTTGAACAGAATGTTTCCCTGGCTGGGCTTGTAAAAGCCGCTGACCAGATTGAAGACCGTGGTCTTGCCCGCGCCGTTGGGCCCGATCAGGCCGTTCAGTTCGCCGCCGTCAAAGCGCAGGTTGAAGTCGGACAAGGCGCACAAACCGCCAAAAATCTGGGTCACTGATTGAATTTCCAGCAAGGCCATTTATCGTTCTCCTCCCACCCTACTTGAACTGAATCCAGCGGCGCAGGCGCGGAAAAATATCGGACAGCTCCCGGTTGCCCATGATCCCTTCGGGCCGGAAGTGCATCAAAATAATCAACATCAGGGGCACGATCACCCATTTGATGATCTGCAAGGGCCGCATGGCTTCCATCAGCAAAGTGAACAATACCGCGGAAAGCACCGATCCTGTCAGGGAGCCCATGCCGCCCAGGTAGACCATGACCATGATTTCCGTGGTCTTCAGGATGCCGAAGGCCCCGGGATTCACGTAGCCCAGGACGTGGGCGAATAAGCCCCCGGCCAGACCGGCCAGGCCGGAGGAAAGCATGAACGCCACCACCTTCATCTTGTTGGTGTTCACGCTCATGATCTCCGCGGCCACCTCGTCCTGACGGATGGCGATGATTCCCTTGCCGTAGGTGGAGGAAACGAAACGCCGGATAATCCAGATGGTGAAGACGGTGCAGATGAATATCCAGATCATCATCCAAGGCAGTTCGATCACGTCCTCCATGAACACCACCACGGAGCGCATGCCCATGAACCCGCGGGGACCGCCGATGGCGCTGATGTTCTCGATGGTGCTCTTGACGATGTACAGGGAGGCGATGGTGATGATGGCCAGATAGTCGTCCCGGGTCTTGAAAGAAGGAATGGCCACCAGCAGTCCGGCCAGGGCCGCGGCCACGGCCCCGCCCAGCAGGCACAGGGGAAAGATAACCAGGGCCAGTTCCGGGGACAGGACCGCCGGTCCGAAAACTCGATCGTCGGTCAGCAGCCAGACCGAAAGCAGAGAGGAAACATACGCCCCCACGGCCATGAACCCGGCATGCCCGCAGGAGAATTCGCCCATGTAGCCGTTGACGATGTTCAGGCTGGAGGAAAGGATGATGTTGATGCCCATGAACATGATCACGGACTGGATGTAAAGGTCGATCATGCCGCCCTGGCTCATGCCGATCAGTCCGGCGAATAGCGCGGCCAGCAAAATGGGGACGGTAAAACGCTGCATGGATTCGGTCCGCCTCTCGGGAGTGATAATGGATGGAGTGATAATGGATAAGGTTGTTGTTGATCAGGGTTGCTCGCCAACCCTGGACAGTGCTTCACGGATCAAGATTGGTGAAAGATATGAACCGCTGGCGACCAAGTGCTCTATTAAAGGTCGTGCGGCCGGGATGAGTCCGGCTTTCTTGGCGCGCAGAACAATGCCCAAACTGCCGAGCAACGGAATTCCGTGCGCTTTGGCCGCGGCACGAGCTTTATTGTCATCAAGAATTGCCCTGCCTGTCCCATCAAGGCATTGAGCCAATACTTGCCCCTCTCCCGCGCCGATGTCCCAACGTATCACTGAAACAGGAACCGGCATATCCGGCCAAATATAAGGCTTGACCCAGTCGAGAGTTTGCCGAGTGGCTGTCTCAATCCTGCCGACGGAAATCTCCTCGACTACCGCTGCCGGCACGACGACTCGGGGAGCAAGTCGATGAAGCAGGTCAAGCTTCCTGATTTTACCAAGTAATATCAGAGGAGATGCGTTGACCACCCAAAGATGCTCAGCCATCGTTCAATTCCGCTTCAAGTTCGTCCAAATCGAGTTGAATAGCGGGAATTCGACGACGACGCAATTCATCAATGAACTCGATTCGGCTTTGCCCGGCGATCTCAGCGGCTTTTTCCTGGGAAACACGTTGCTCGGCATACCACTGAACAGCCGCCGCTATGCGCATTTCCCGAGCAAACTCGGCTGGCGGTAGGCGCAAGGTGGAAAAAATGTTTTCCGGTACATCGATGGCCAGCTGGGTCATGATGACACCTCCCTAAATCTTCGTCGTCTGGGCCATGCCGAAGATGCCCGTGGGCTTGATGGACAGGATCAGCAGCAGGATGCTGAAGGCGATCAGATCCCGGAAGGTGGACGGAAAAAAAGCCACGACCATGATTTCCAAAAAGCCGAGCAGAAAGCCGCCCACGAAGGCCCCCCGGATGTCCCCGATCCCGCCGACAACCGCGGCGATAAAGGCCTTCCAGCCGATCATCGCGCCCATGTACGGTTCCAGGACCGGATAGGACATGGAATAGAGCAGTCCGGCCAGCCCGGCCAGGGACGAGCCGAGAACAAAGGTGATCACCACGATGGTGGCCACGGGAATGCCCATCAGCGGAATGGCGAAGCGATCATAGGAAATGGCCCGCATGGCCATGCCGATCCGCGTTTTGGAGATGATGGTGTAGAGCATGGCGAAGACCAAAAACGCGGCCAAAATGGTGGCCACGCGCAGATTGGTGAACGTGACCCCGCCGATGGTGTACACGCTGCGCTCCACCAGGTCCGGAAAGCTGCGTCGGCTGGCGCCCAGCACGGCCAGGTTGGCGTGCTGGAGAATCAGGCCGCACATCAAGGCCGTGATCACCACGTACAGTCGGTGAGCCCCCTTGTTGCGCAGCGGACGATAGGCCACCCGCTCAATGGTCACGCCCACCCCGGCCGTAAGAATCATGGTGATGGGAATGGTCAGGAGCAGCACCATGGGATTGGAAAGGCCGAAGGAAAAGTCCGTGTACGTGCCCATCAAAAAAGTGGCCGCGAAGTAGGCGATAAACGCGCCGACCATGAAAATGTCGCCATGGGCGAAGTTGATCAGGCGCAGCACCCCGTAGACCAGGCAATAGCCCAGAGCGATCAGGGAATAGAAGCTGCCCCACTGCAAGGCGTTCATGATGTTCTGAAACAGAGATTCCACGACAAATCCTCGGGAAGAAAAGGTTGGAGCTGATCCGGGACGAACGCTGAACATCCGTCCCGGATCAGAAATTAATAGGCTAGGTTACGGGCAAACAGACTCGGTGAACTCGAATTCGCCGGCGTCGTTGATTTTGACCACCACGGCGCACTTGATGGGGTCGCCTTCGTCGTCAAAACGCATGGAGCCGGTAATGCCGTCGAACTCTTCGATAGCGGCCATGGCATCGCGGATGGCGGCCCGGTCGTTGCGCAGGTTGCCGGACAAACCACCGGTGGATTGGATGGCTTCAAGGACCAAACGTGTCGCATCCCAGGTCAGGGCGGCCACGTCGTCCGGCGTGTAGCCGTACTTGGCCTGGTACTTTTCGATGAAATCCTTGGTGGCCCCGGTGGCCCCGGCAGCGGCGTAGTGGGTGGAGAAGTAATGACCTTTGCACAGGTCGCCGCACAGGGTCATCAGTTCGGCGGAGCCCCAGGCGTCGGCGCCCATGAACGGGCCGGTCCAGCCCAGGTCGCTGGCCTGCCGAACGATCAAGGCCACCTCGTTGTAGTTGTTGGGCAGGAAGATGAAGTCCGGCTGGGCCGAGAGAATTTTCGTCAACTGGGCACTGAAATCCTGATCCCGGTCGCCGTAGGATTCAAAGGCCACAACGGAACCTTTTCCATTTTTCGATTCAAAATCATCCCGAAAGAATTCGGCCAGCCCTTTGCTGTAATCATTCGCCAGAGCAAAAAGTACGGCTGCCTTGTCGGCATTAAACTGCTTCATGGCAAAATCCACGGCCACGGGAGCCTGGAACGGATCCAGGAACGCAGCCCGGAAGACCCAGGGACGATTCAATGTCGCATCAGGGTTGGTGGACCAGGGAGAAATCATCGGAGTGCGGTTGTCGTTGGCAACCTGCCCTGCCGGCACGGCCTGCTTGCTGGACTGCGGGCCGACAATGGCCAGAACGCGGTCCCGGTCGATCAGCTTGAGCATGGTCATGACCGCGGATTCCGGTTTGGACTCGTTGTCCTCGTAGATGAAGCGCAATTCATGCTTGACGCCGCCGACTTCCAGACCGCCCTGGGCCATGATTTCCTCGCGCAGCATTTCCGCTGCATAGCGGGAGGATTCACCGACCTTGGGGATGTCCCCGGTCAGCGGAATGACGAACCCGAGGGTGATGGTATCGGACGCATCGGCCGGGGAGTACTCGCCCTGCCCTCCCAAAGCAAAAAAACATCCAAGAATCATAACCGAAAAAAGAATACTTACTCGCCGCAAAGACATCGCTCGCCTCCTGAAATAAATGGTTAACGGACCCACTACCATGGGATGAAGGAGGACTTAGACGAAGTTCCAAGAAAATAAAAGAGGTGGTGACCTTTTTTTTCGAAAAAATTTACGACCCTGCTCATCCATACGAGCTTCAAAACGAGGTTCTGAGCCGCGCGATCCTCGTGAAATTCGGGACAAGACTGTCGCTTGCTTGACCTCTTTTTGATTTCTTGGCAAAGGCTCAAGCAGTATTAGCTAAAAAGCAAGCTTATGAATCATAAATCTTATTTTTTTTGCATATCCAGCGAAATCGTTCTATTTTAGTCGTATTTCGCTTTTCAATAAAACGTGACTTATCAGACGGCGGTCATCGCCGTCTGAACTTTTATCATTCCCGCAATGCCCGCCACAAAAGGAGGTTTTTTCGTGCGCATCAAGCTTCGAGAAAAAGTTTTCATCCCCTTGTTCATCGCCCTGCTCATGCTGGGCGCGGTGATGTACTTCGTGACGAACTCCAATCTGAAACGTCTAAGCAGCGAGTTCGTCACCCAGATCGGTCTGGGCAAGGTGGCTGAGATTGAGGCGGCCATGGATATGGCGAGCATGAAGGCCCAGGAACTGACGGCGCTCTTCACCAGATTGCAGTCGGTCCAACGAGCCTATCAGATCGCCCTTTCCGGAAACATTGACGACGAGGCCGACCCCATGCTCCAGCAGGCCCGCCAAATGTTGCGCAACGAGTTGCTCCACACCCTGCAAGGCTACGAGGCTGTGATGGATGACCGGCTGAAACTGCACTTTCACCTGCCCAACGGACGCAGCCTGGTCCGGCTCTGGATGGACAGAAACTTTCGTCGCGACGGCCAGTTGATCGACATTTCCGACGATATCTCCGGCTTCCGCCAAACCGTGATGGAAGCCAACCGGGAACGACGTCTGGTGCAGGGTCTCGAAGTCGGTGTTGGAGGCTTCGACATCCGCAGCGTCCTGCCGCTGACCTCCAGTCGGGGCGAACACCTGGGCAGCGTGGAGATGCTGGTGGAGTTCGAACCAATCCTGCGGACCGCGGCCGCCAGGGAAGGACAGCACCTGCTTCTTTTCATGAATTCGGACCTCTTGCGCATCGCCCAGCGCCTGCAAGACGCCTCGAAGCATCCGTTGATCGGCGATCAATTCGTAAGAGTTTCCGGGGCTGACGACCCGGCGGTCAACAACCTGATCACACCCGCCCTGCTCTCCCAGGCCAAATCGGAACTCTCCGTGGCCATCCTTGACAACTACTCCCTGACCGCCTTCCCGATCCAGGACTATGGCGGACGACAAATCGGCGTGATGGTCTATGTTTTGGACATTTCCAAAGAGCAAGAACTAATTCGTCACATCACCTGGTTGCTGATCGGACTGATTGGAGTCATTCTGCTGGTCTTCGCCGTGGTGGGGCAGGCCACGGTCTGGGCCGCGATTCTTAAGCCCATGAAGCAGTTGCTCGGCTTTGCCCAGAAGGTAGGGGCCGGCGATCTGGAAACTCGTGTCAACCTCGTTTCCCGTGACGAAATGGAAGAGCTGGGCATTGCCATGAATACCATGGTCGGCAACCTTGGGGACAAAATCATCGAGTCCGAGCAAAAAACCAAGGAAGCGGCCGAAGCCGTGGAAAGGGCCAACATCTGTACCCAGGACGCCGAGGAAGCCCGTAAGGAAGCTGAACGGGCTCGCCGGGACGGCATGCTTCAGGCCGCGGAACGCATCGACCAGGTAGTGGCCCGGATCGCCACTTCAGCCCAGGAGATGTCCAGGCAGGTGGACACCGCGAGGCAGGGCTCCGAGCAGCAGAAGATGCGTACCGGAGAAACGGCCACGTCCACGGAGCAGATGAACGCCACGGTACTGGAAGTGGCCAAAAACGCCTCCCATGCGGCCGAAGGTTCGGATCAGGCCAAAGTCAAGGCGCAATCCGGCGCGGACATCGTCCAAAATGCGGTCAAGGCCATTGCCGACGTGCAACGCAACGCTCTGGATCTGAAAAAGAAGATCGCCAGCTTGGGAGAAAAGGCCGAGGGCATCGGTCGGATCATGACCGTCATCGACGACATCGCGGACCAGACCAACTTGTTGGCCCTGAACGCGGCCATCGAGGCGGCCCGGGCCGGAGACGCCGGACGCGGCTTCGCCGTGGTGGCCGATGAAGTCCGCAAACTGGCTGAGAAGACCATGACCGCCACCAAGGAGGTCGGCGACTACATCTCCGCCATCCAGGTGGAGGTCCGGGACAATGCGGCCAGCGTGGACCAGACCGTGGAGTCGGTCAAGGGAGCCACCCAATTGGCCGCCAAGTCCGGCAAGGAACTGCGGGAGATCGTCAATCTGGCCGAATCCACTTCGGACCAGGTCCGCTCCATTGCCACCGCGGCGGAACAGCAATCCGCGGCCAGCGAGCAGATCACCCGCTCGGTGGAGGAAATCGACCGCATTTCCACGGAAAACGCCGAAGCCATGCATGCCTCGTCCAAGGCCATCGAGGATCTGAACGCGGGCCTGCACGAACTGAGCGGCTTGGTGGAGGAACTGAAGAGCGCTGGGTAACGGATCAGCGGAAGAAATACGATGGGGCGCGAAAAGTCCCACGCCAAAAGGGCCTCACGTCGGAGACGACGTGAGGCCCTTGCCGTTTATGTCCAGATCAGCGCGACCCATTCCCCGTCCGTCAGCCTTCGTGGCGCAGGCAGACCCTGGTCGCGGTACGCGGTCTCCACTCGCTCGGCCTGCTCCCCCAAAATTCCGGACAGGACCATGCTCGCCCCGGATTCCAGTCGCCGAGCCAGGGTCGGCGCCATATGCACCAACGGACCGGCCAGAATATTGGCCAGAATCAGCCCGAAACGCCGGTCCGGATCGAGTATTTCCAGGCCGCCCTTGCGGATGGTCACACCTTGAAAAATTTCATTCAAAGCCATGTTTTCCAAGGCGTTGGCCACGGCAACGGGGTCGATGTCCAGGGCCAGGCCGGACATCCCGAGCTTGGCGCAGGACAAAGCCAGAATGCCGGAGCCGGTTCCAAGGTCCAGAAAACCGGTATCACCGGAAACGGCCCCTTCCCTCCACAACATGGCCACGGCCTTCAGACACAGGGCAGTGGTGGCGTGATGCCCGGTGCCAAAGGCCATTTTCGGTTCTATGATCAGCGGAATCAGCCCGGAAGTCTCGCCCTCCGACTTCAGCCAAGGCGGCAGCACCAGGAAAGTCTCGTCAACGCGCACGGGACTGAAGAACTCTTTCCAGGATTCACTCCAATCCTTGTCTTCATATGTGGACTCGGACCAGATCACGTCCGGCCATTCCCGCTGGACCTCCCGCAGCAGTTCATCGGCCAGATTTCCCGTGAATTCTTGATCTGGATCATGAGCCAAAGTCCCTGCTTGCCCCGCGGGTTCAAAATGGATCACAAACCGAACCCGCCCCGACTCGGAAAGGTCCACCTCCCACCCCCAGGACACTCGCTGTGCCAGAAACCCGGCAAACCGATCCTCATCCTCCTCCGCCACCAGTAATTCTATTCGCGACAGTTTCATGACTCTCTTGTTCCATCATAAATTAATGGTTTATGTTTACATCTCAACACTAAAGCATGTTTTTACAAAACATATCAAGAAATGAGAAGAGGAGGTCGAAACGAGGACTCGCCTCCTTCGTGCCATTAGTGTTTTCAATTACAGTAAAACCTGCAATAATGTCGAAAAAGCTGAACAACGGGAAACGATGAATACGACTACGAAGTTTCGCGAAGCATCCACCACGGCAGTCCCAATCCAAATCCAATTGCCACAACCACTCTACCAATGATCTCCACCACGATCTCCAGCACGATCCCTCATGAACAATTCGTGGGCAATCTTCTCAAACAACTCGAAAAACGAGGATGGCGACTCCCGATAAACGCCGACGGGTTCGACTTCGTTCAATGCCTTGAACGTCTGCTGGCACAAATCCTTTCCGGCTGTCCAGCGGACCGGCACGTCGGCCTCAGGCCCCTGCCCGACTGGCTGGTGAATACCTTCCGAAGCGACGGCGACAAGGAACCCCTAAAATCCTTTCTTGACCACTCCGAAGTCTGGCACGACATCCTGGACAGCATGGCCTTGTGGCTGGACTACGACCATCTTCAAGCAGCCCCCTCCGACGAAATCTGGGAGGTTTTCGACCAACGGCGTTCAGTATTGAATGAAAATTCGTTTTTCAGATTTCTCGCCGGGAAAGAGTACGTCTTCAGGGAAGAGAACCCGATTTTTCAAAGACGTTCCGACTTCATCACCATGCCGCTGCGTCACCGGCTGGCCATGGCCGGGACATTTTTTCTGGAAAATTTCGGGACCAACGCCCATCGCGAGGCTTGTTTTGAGTTGCTCCAAAGCAACAAGAAAACCAGCAAAATACCGGATGCCTTTCTG
Organism: Desulfonatronum thiodismutans; assembly: GCF_000717475.1. Lineage (NCBI taxonomy): Bacteria > Pseudomonadati > Thermodesulfobacteriota > Desulfovibrionia > Desulfovibrionales > Desulfonatronaceae > Desulfonatronum > Desulfonatronum thiodismutans. Next base: position 170,197 of record NZ_JPIK01000020.1, on the reverse strand, counting down.
CGCCTTCACGAGGAAGCATGTACCGACTCACTCAAGACCCATGTCGTGGTGGTTTCCGGTGATACCACGCTCTTTTTTTCCTTGCACGACTTTTTTCATGACCCGCGAAAGTCGGCCTGGCAGGATGGCTTTCCCTGTCTGGATAACAATTCCGTTCAGGAACTGATCGAATACTTTCGGGCCACTTTCATCAAGGGGAACGCAGTAACATGCCCGGCCAGCCACTTTAGGCACGAAACACTGATGCAACCCGGTTTCGTGAAATCATTGGCCATGATCTACTGGCGGAACAAGCTGCGAGATCATCTGGCTCAGAGAGAACGAAACACTCGAAATCGACTTCGGACCAAGCTGCTTGCGGATGACAACCAAGCAGGCTGCCAGCCGCAAACGTACCACAGCCGCCTGGTTCTTGAAAAAATTCCACTCAACGCCAAGGTGTCTCTGGAGTTCGTTTCAGAGTCAGGCCCCTCGACGCCGGGGATTGTCTGCCGCATGGGAGGGCTGAAAGACAGCTATCTGCTACTCACCGTACCCCCTTCAGAGCAAGCCCGATGTGAGGAGGCCACTCGCGAAACGCTGGTTTTTCGTTTCTCTATTCCACATAAGCACCAGGACCAGCGTTTCTATGCCTGTACATGCAGCCTCAGGCACGTCAAGCCGGTATCGAAAAGCACCACCGCTTTGGTCGTGGAGCCCATCCAGGACGTTTTCCCCCTGGATCGGAAACATCCTCGCGTGGCCGCGGACCTTTTGCCGATGCAGTCCGCTCACATCCACCTCGGGCTTGCAGGGCTGCCGGAAAATATGGAAACTCTGACCGAATCCGGGGAGCCCGTAGCCCTTTATACCGGGATATCCTCGTCAACCTGGCTGGAAGACATTTCAGCCGGGGGCGCGTGTCTCGCGGTCAGCTTGATCAGCTTGCGGGAAACGGTCATGGCGGTGCACGCCTCTGGCCGCTCTCCATCCGGCGTCCTTCATTTTCGCCGTACTTCCGGCAAGCGAAACAGCTCCGACGTATTGCTGGCCTTTCAGCTTGTCACTTTGCGACAGGGCCAGGACGCCTTGCGCGCCGGATTGCAGTTCCAGGCCGAGGCCGTCCGGTCAAAATCCGGAAAGCTGAGTTGGTGGCCAATCCACGACCTGGGTTGTCACGAGTTGAGTCGGATAATTTTCGCCGCGTTGCTCAGACGTCGCGATGCATTCTAGGCCGGAACGAGTATCCCATGTCCATGCGCCCCCTGGTCTGGGATTGATGGTGAATACCACCGAACCGTCCATCGCTGGTTTCACGGAAGGCGGCTGTCTGACGTATACCACTCCGCATGAGGCAATGGCCGGGAATCAGTCTCGATAGTGGCAATTGGATGGATGGTTGCCGTTTCTGACATTCTGCCACATCCACATGCATCCGGACTTGCATGATTGCCGCTCCATGCCGAAGTCGTACCATCCATCGCATCCGGTCCGGCACATCTGATAGGCGTCCGATAATGAGTATTCGCACGGAGGCGGTGCTGCCTGGGCATGGGATTCACGCGGCTGGAACACGTCGAAAAATGCCTGCAAAGCAGAATTCTGGAATCTGTATGCAGTTGCCGAGTCATGATAAAAATTCGTCATCAAGATTCCTGCGCCAAAACCAACGAGGATAACTACCAGTGCGATTTTTTTCATCTTTTCCTCTCACTTTTTGCAGAAGCCGTATTGATTGTCCTTGATGGGAAGTGCAACTGTCCCTGCTTTCCAGCAAATATCCCATGATGTATTTCCAGACAAAGGAGTGAAATTGGAAATTCCGTCCGTGTCACCTCCCTGGATCGTAACCGGCCTGATTTGCAGCCATTCACTTTGATGACTATTGCTCACATATATTCTCCCAGTCAGACCGGAAGGAACATAGTGCATGAAATCCAGGGATAAGGTTTCTTTGGGGTTCAAACCAATGGTCATGGCCAGTTCACTGTGGTCCGTGCCGGGCGCCACGCCATAACCATCAACAAATACGAGATGATCCGTCGGATTGCTGATCGTTGCCTCAAATGCTGATGCATGGGAAGCGCCCAGGAAAAGTATTATCATTAAAAAAATCAATGCGTTGTTTCTCATCTCTACCTCCATTTTCGTTGAGTGACAGGAAGCCGAATACATTCTGTTGCCGATTCTTTTTCGTCGCATCCAATCTCTTACCTCTGCCAACCGCCAGGGCATGGGGCTAAATCGCAAATATGGGCTTCGGGATGAGGCTGCGCCTTGGACAGCCTCATCCCGCCAAAGAGCCCAGTATTCAGAACAACCACAGCTCCCAAGCACCTCACTGTACGTTGCGGACCGGCCAGGCGAGGAAGTTGTAGAACCTGAGGTACTCGCCCATGCTGCCGTCACTCATATGCACGCTCCACGCGCGGTAGTCCGAGGCGGCCTCGCTGGACCAGTAGAGGCGCGAATGGTCCCCGGCGAATGGATGTCCGCCCCGCATTGCACGGTGTAAAGCCTGAAGCTCATCCTTGCTCGGCAGCTTCCAGCCGCCAATTCCGGAGATGCTGTAAGCACCGCATCTGGACAAGGTGTCATACCACAGCGACAATCCTATCCAGCCAAAGGGCTAAATCACCGACGAATCAAATCATCCATCACTGTCCGGCACGCACGGCACGAACGTAGCGGTCACTCGACTTATGGAGGCTGAACACGTTGCCGTCGTCGAAGTCGACGCGCCACGCGCGGCCCGCATCGTGGGCGTCGGTAATAGACGACCAGTAACCGGTCTCCACTACTTCCATCATAGATTTACAGGGAGAATGGTACAGTAGCCGTAATTCATGCAATTTCGGCAACCGCCAGTCGGAATGCCCGCCTAAAGAAAGGCTGGAGGCATACCTCATGGCGACATCCCAGACCATTTTACCTGCCGTGGCCTTCTGCCACATCAGGTCGTATCCGCCGTAGACCTCCGTCACTGTCCCGTTTCCGTTGTCCACGCACTGCTGGGCGAAAGCCGTTCCGGACATAACCAGCCCGGCCAGACAAAGAGTAACCGCCATAGCTGCAACCGCGATAAGCTTCTTCATGATCATTTCTCCTGTTGAGGTTGAACCGTTATGGTCTTGCATCTGGTTTAGCACGATCCATGCCATGATAAAAATGACACAATTTCAGTATATTGAAAAAACGCCAACCACATCTCACTGGAAGCTTGCGCCCACCTTGTTGGCACTGCCAACAATCCTGGCTATAGACATTTTTTTTGGCTTGCCTGACACCTGCCTGCCCAAAGCGCATATAGGGCCGTTTCTGCCTTCGCGGTTCGAGAACAAGGCCTGATGCGACATTTTCGGCTATTCCAGCGCCTCGGCCTTGATCCTGTCGATCTGAACCATAATCCGCAGCAGATACAAAAGGACAAAACCGTTGGAAGCGAGAATAATGCCCACGATCAGGGCGGGAATCATATTCGAGACAAGCATGGATGTACCGAAAAGCATCGCCAACACGCCCAACGTCAGTTGCGTCGCAAAAAGCCTGACCAGGATGGGCGGCACGGGCTCTCGCGGCTTGTCCGGTTTTTTGAACAACGCGATGCATACTCTTGCGATTGTCGCGGCGCCTCCACAGATATTCAGCACGCCCACGAGCAGCGTGAGCTGGAAAAGCAGGAACCCCGGAATGATGCAGGACACCGTCCCGAGTGACGCAACCACCAGACCCAGGATAAACAACAGCCAGGTCCGCGGAAAAGGGCCGATGGGCGTGCTGCCCAGGGCCATCATCTGGAGGGCGAAGAGCAGCAGTAGAAGTCCCAACTGCGCACCAGGCGCAAAAGGAAGCAGGCCCAGACTCACGGGAATCAGCAGCAGGCCAAGAAGCACCATGAAAAGGCAGAACAGGAGGATCATGGCCTTGTCAGTTGAGAGTTCTCCCTCTCCCCCGCCGGATGCCTGGGCTTCCGGATACATGCGACAGACTTTTTCCAGGGCGCAGGAAAGATAGATGAGTGATAATCCGTACAAAATGACGACAACGGCGGTCATGTGCGGGGCAAGGGCCCCGGGGAGCAGGACAACCAGGCCGATCACGATGGACAAGGCATACACCGCAGCGCATCCCAGGATCAGATGATGAAAAATACCCCCATGCTGTTTCCAGGCCCGGTATTTGTCCTTGGAAACAAAGAGCTGCACAAGCAGGGAAAAACCGCCCAGACCGAAACAGATGAAAAGCAGAATCCGGGGTACTTGGCCCAAAATCCCTGGAATAAAACAGGAGACAATCCCCAGGGCCGCGATGAGCAGCCCGATTGCAAGCAACGGCTTTGACCGCCGTGCATCACCGAAGGGGGTTCTTCCCAAGGCAATGATCTGCAAGGCGTAAAGAACCAGAAATAGGCCGTACAGACCGTTCTCGTAGTATGGCAGCAGCCCTTGCTGGACGGGGAAAAGCAGGATGCCCGCAAGCAATGCGATCAATCCCGCCGTGATCAGAATAACCACTTCAAACGCAAGAGCTGCTTCAGAGAGTAATCCGGGTTTTTTCATGGTGCGTCGTCCTTGCATGGGTTCGGGGCTTTGTTGCAAAAGTTATTATGCAACAAAGTTGTTGAAAGTTGATGGTTGAAAGTTGATTGTACTGTTTTAGGCTGAAACGATTAAATTTTTACTATGATGCCTTTAGGCCGCCCTTTCAGGGCTATTCTTGTTTTACCATCATCCCCAGGGCGTTGCCCTGGGCTACGATATAGCCGCCCCCTTGGGGCTTCAGACAAGCCCTGTAAGGGCGAAATATTACAGCCCAGGGCAACGCCCTGGGTAAACGCCCCAAAAAAATAGTAGCCCTGAAAGGGCGGCCTAAATGGCTGCAACTCTGGCCAAAATAAACATAATACTCCCGTTGGCGCACCAGCAAATTAAAATAATCGACCTCAAGCTGTATAAAAGAAATTTATCGCAACATTCCGTCGAGTCAGGGAAGACATTTCCGGACGTGTTCCCCCGACTTCTAAACGGTCCAACGTCCTTTTCTCCGCTCACGCGCCACGTTGAGCAGGTACTCGTCCACGTATTTCTCATAATCGGCATGGAAGCAGTGTTTTGCCCCTTCCAGATCGGGGTCGTCACCGAAGATGATGCGCTGGTTGCGGGCAGCCCCCGCTAGGATGCGCCGTGCGGACTGTTGCGGTGTCTGCGCGTCGTCAGGGGGCGGCATGTCGCCCCAGATGTTCGTGGCCGTTGTTCCGGGCGTGGCGGAGGAGAATTTAATGTCGTCGTCCCAGTATTCCGTGCGCAGTGAAAGCGTCAGGCCGTTGAGCGCGGCTTTTGTCGCGGAGTACATGCTCTGGAAGGCCATTGGCGCGAAGGCGATGCCGGAAATGACATTAATGACCTGGCCTCCGCCTTGTTTTTGCATGATGGGGATGACCGCGCGGCAGCCGTACAGCGCGCCGTAGAAATTGATGGCGAAGCCCTTTTCCCAGTCCTCGTTGGTCTGTACCGGAACACGTAATTGTTCCCCTGTCATGGAGCCCGGGGCGCAGGGTTCCGTAAAATACCCTGATAACCCGGCCCCGGCGTTGTTGATGAGCAGGTCGACGCGGCTGTTGAAGAACTCCGCGGCCTCGGCGATCATGTCCGCGACTTCCTGCTCAATGGTCACGTTGCACAACACGCCCTTCACCTTGCCCGGGTGTTTTGCCGAGAGCCGTTCCGTATGCGTATTCAGGTTGTCAGCATTGAAATCCGCGAGAACAACCTTTTTTGCGCCGTAATCAAGCAGTTCCTCGATCAGGGCCAGCCCGATGCCCGCGGCCGCGCCGGTGACAATGACGGTTTTGCCGCGAAAGTAGTCCTTGTTCATTTCCATTCGGGTTTCCTCCTTGTGCTGTTGATGCCGTTATCAACTGCCGGATAAAGAGCGCACACCGTGTGCTGATGAGAATCCGAGAGAGCATGCTCCCTCCATGCTTGCCCTTAGCAGTCCGTTGAAAAACTCCCAATTGCTGCGTCGCAGTAAAAAGCTCAAACTCTCACGTATGAATAAATACGCTTCGACCTTGAACTTTTTTTGCTCCTTGCACTTGGGGTTTTTGAACGGACTGTGGATAAGGACTTTGTCAACATTCAGTTAGACCCCCGACCTGTTTTTGGCGCACTAGTTGACGAATTTCACGATGTCCCGGCTGCGTCGGACGCCCAGCTTCTCCCGGATGATCTGCAGGGAGTAGGTGATGCCGGAAACGGTGGTATGCATCAGCTCGGCGATTTCCTTGGAGGTCTTGCCGTCCACAAGGTATTGGGAGATCGCGTATTCCCTGGAGGTCAGCAGCGTGGTCATGCGGCTTTTGAGCATCCGGTTGCGTAAGTCGGTCCACCCGGTGAAGGCTTCCTTCCATCCCTTGATGATTTCCGTGCGAACCCATGGGAAACGTTCACGGGCAACCTCCTCGAACACTCCCCGCATCGTACCCAGATGCTCGGAAAAGGGCGCGACAAGGCCGTAGGGGAGCGCGTGGTCAAGCGCCTGCGCGATCAGTTCCCGGGCGCGTTGCCTGTCGCCCATTGCCACGCAGGCGCTGACGCGCATGATCCGCAGATAGAGCCCCGCGATGGTGAAGCCCTGCTCCGGGACCAATGCCAGCACGGTTTCCGTCACTCCGAGCATGCGTTCCTGCTGGCGGGTGTTGTTCAGGTACAGGGCGTACAGGTAGAGCGCGAACGGCCTGACGTCCTCGGAAAAGCGCAGCACATCACCGTCTTTCAACCATTCCGGGAAGTGCTCCGGCGCATACACACCGGCGTAAACCACGGCTTCGGCAAGGTCGATGCAGTTTTGCGCGGACGGGCAGCCCGCGTACTCTTGGCGCCGGGCCTTCAGGGCATCCATGCCCCGGCGCAGGGCGTTTTCGTCTCCCTTGCGGATGGCGGCGATATTGCCCATGTGGATGCCGGTCAGGCGGAACGGGCTGGTTTCCGGCATTTGAGCGAGCAGTTCCAGGCTCTTTTGGATTTCCCCCCGAAGGAAGGCCAGTTCCGAGTAAAACTCGCGCCGGTGCTCAATGTCAGGCAGGCTCGCGGCGATTATCTCCACGCTTTGACCGTTAAAGCGCAGGTTGTCCAGAAGAAACAGGCCGGGGTAGAGCGGCTCGGGCTGTGTCGTCTCCGCCTTTGCGCGGTTGTCGAGCGGCTTTTGGGCATTCGCGGGGATCATCCATGCGCGCCCGTATTTTTTCGCGCCCGCAATTTTCCCTGACGCGCAATACCGCTGCACCACGCGGGGATCGACGCCCCATCGCGTGGCTGCTTCGGTTACGGAAATCCAATCCATATGCGGACTCCTCGGCCTCGGATAATGCTGTTGTCCGGATAGTATAATGGATGAATCAGTGCTTACGACTCCGCCCAAAAATTGAGTGTTTTGAGAGCCAGCATACCGCATCCCGTAGAAAAAACACTGAGTTTTTAAGGGGTATTTTCAGAGGTTTTTGAGCATTTTTTCAGCGTCCGAGAGATCGGATTTTGAATATTTCCGACTCTGCTTGAGGTCTGAAATATCTGAAAAAATGTTTGATATCGGACGATTGTGAGAGACAGGCGCAAGCGCAATGGACCTGATGCGACGACAAAAGGGGTGTCGGATAAGCGACAGAAAGGGGGAAGGAAATACTGGGATGCTGGGATGCTGGGATGAAAAGATGGTGGAAAAGTGTAAGATAATGCTGGAATACTGGAATACTGGAATACTGGGATTGTGGGACTGGTCGGCCGCTCACAGGCTTGGCCATTTCAGGTTGTCGGACCGTTCTCAGCGCACCAGTTGACGTATTTGGGGATATCGCGGCTGCGTTTGACGCCCAGCTTTTCCCGGATGATCCGCAGGGAATAGTTGACGCCGGCAAGGGTGGTGTTCATCAGCTTGGCGATCTCCTTGCAGCTCTTGCCATCCATGAGGTACTGGGAAATCGCGTATTCCCTGGAGGTCAGCAGCGTGGTCATGTCGCTTCTGAGGATGCGGTTGTGTATCTCGGTCCATCCGTTGAAGACCTCCTTCCATCCCTTGAGAATCTGCTTGTGAGCCCGCGGGAAACGCTCGCGGGACACCTCTTCGAGCACTCCCCGCATCGTGCCCAGATGCTCGGAAAAGGGCGCGAGCAGACCGTACGGGAGCGCGAGTTCAAGCGCCTGTTCGATCAGCTCCCGGGCGCGGTGCCTGTTGTCCATAATGACGTACGCGTTGACGCGCATGATTCGCAGATAGAGTTCCGCGACGGTGAAGCCGTGCTTTGGCGCCATAGCCAGCACGGTTTCCGTCACTCCGAGCATGCGTGACTGCTGGCGGGTGCTGTTCAGGTAAAGGGCGTAGAGGTAGAGCGCGAATGGTCTGGCTCCCGTTGGAAATCGGATCACATCGCCGTTTTTCAACCACTTTGGGCAATGGTTCGCCGCATACACGCTGGCGTAAACCACGGCTTCGGCGAGGTCGATGCAGTTTTGCGCGGACGGACAGCCCGCGTGTTCTTGGCGCCGAGCCTTCAACGTATCCATGCCCCGGCGCAGGGCAATGTAGTCGGCCTTGCGGATGGCGGCGATGTTTCGCACATAGATGCCGGTCAGGCGGAACGGGCTGTTCTCCGGTATTTGCGCGAACAGCTCCATGCTCTTTTGGGTTTCCCCCTGGAGGAAGGCCAGTTCGGCGAAGAATTCGCGCCGGTACTCGTCGTCAGGCAGGTCCGCGGCGATCTGCTGTGGGCTTCGCCCGTCAAAGCGCAGACTTTCCAGAAGAAACAGGCCGGGGTAGACGGGCCCGTGTTGCGCTTTGTCCGCGTTGGCGCGGTTGTCGAGAGGCTTTTCAGCCTCCGCGGGGATCATCCATGCGCGGCCGTATTTTTTCGCGCCCGATATTCTCCCGGACGCGCAATACCGCTGTACCACCCGGGGATCGACGCCCCATCGCGCCGCTGCCTGGTTTATGGCAATCCAATCCATGCGAGGACTCCTTCACCTTGGATAGCATGGGGTAGTTATACGACAGAGCCGTGGCGGCCAAAGGGCCTGGGACGTCTCCTCGCGTCACGGCATGCATCGACCATCCAAAATGCCGCATGCGGAAAGAACGAAAAACCCGGCATCACGGCGACGGGCGCTCTTGATGCCGGGCAGATGAGCTTCGGCGACCGCCGAAGCGTTAGACGCCTCAGGTGCCTCCAAAACCCACGGTGGCCTTGCCATTGATCACGATCACCGGGACTTTGCGTTGGCCCTGGCTGTGAGTGAGCATTTCCTCCATCCGGCCGGGATCCGTCTTCACGTCGTGATAAACATGACCCGGATGCGCCTCACGGGCGTTGGTGGTGTAGGGTCAGCCCTGTTTGCCGTAGATGATCGTCTGACTCATACCGACCTCCTGAATAAAGAGTGTGATGGGAGAGCCAAGGTTTGCCATCCTTGATCTTCCCGAGTCAACGCATTCCCCGCTATCCTTGAAAACCGGAGGTTTCAGCATCCGGACCCAAAAGAGTTTCAGGACGGAAACAAGCTAACAGCAAAATTCTCCATTTTCATAAATCACCCGGCTTTTTCCCGATCGCAGCCGGGCCGTGACGACCTTGGGATTGGTATTGACCAGATCCCAGTGCAGGGCGGACTCGTTGAACCCGAGGCCACGCTTGCGGCGCTTGTCCAAGTCCGCGACTTTTCCGGAGAAAGACTCCACATAGGACGACCCCAGAGCCAAATGGCAATTGCCGTGTTCGCCGCCGTAGTTCTCGTCGAACAGGGTGTTGGCCATGAAGGCATTGATGCGGGAGAAGCGCTTGTCGGTCAGGGAGAACTCGCCGACCTGGGCCGCTCCTTCGTCCATGGCCACCTGGGAACGTAGGAATGCCTCGCCTTGTTCCGCCTGAGCCGAAATCACCTTTCCATCAGCAAATTCCAAACGCACTCCGGAAACCAGATTGCCGTTGCGATATGATGGTTGATCAGCGACGTACACACCTCGCACGCCACGCCAGTCCGGAGAAAGGAAGATTTCGAAGCTGGGGATGTTGTGTCCGGACAGTCCCACCCATTTGCGCTGCTCGCCGAGGGAGACTTCCAGATCCATGCCTTCGGATTCCACCCGGAGCGTCTTCGGGTTCATTTTGTTCAGCCAGCGCTTAATCCGGCCGACCGCGTCGAAGACTTCCCGCCAACCGGCCACGGCATCGTCGGCGTTCAGGTAACACGCGTTCACGATCTGTCGGGAGTAGGCGTCCAGATCCATGCCCGCGGCCTGGGCCATCTCCAGGGTGGGCAGCATGGCCAGGGTCCAGCCGAAAAGTCCCCGCTGTTCTCGTGCGTCCAGGATGTCTCGCAACGGCCTGCGGGCCAGGGTGGCCAGACTGATCCGTTCAGGACGGATATCGCGCAGATGAGTCAAAGACTCCGGTGCACGCAGATGAATCGCTCCGTGCACGGCCCCCAGCAATTCCTTGGTCCCCGGAGGATGAAACGTGAGTTGCTTGTCCTCGCCCAGGGCGTAGAAGTCGTGCTCCATGCGCACCGTGGGATTCCAGCGTACCACGGGTTGCAGCGAGCGACCCAGCAGCAGCGCGTATATTTTCTCGGCCAGGGCCGAAGCCGCGGGATCGGATTGCAGCAGGACGATATTGCCCTTGCGCAGCTTGCGCCCTCTGGCTGTGTCCAGAGCCCAGATCATGACCTGGGCATAGGCGTCCAGGTGTTTTTCCGTCAACATTCTGCGATGATCTCCTTGTTTTTCGTTCATGAACCGTAACAATCGGAAATGGATAGGGCGTCATCGCCGATTTTGCAAGCGACGCCCTGGAGGCTCGAGCGACAAGATTGACGATCCCCAAAAAACAGGCCAACAAGTCCCCTTTCCCCCAACCCACCAATCAGCAAGGAGAACGCCTATGGCCGCCAGCCACCCGGAAACCCTTTTCCCTTCGGCGCAAAACGACGTCGCAAGGGCCCAACAGCAGCCCTCCACGCCACAGACCGAATCCGCGGCCTATCGCCTGGCCTTTCTGGACAAAGATTTCATTCTCCAGGATGAACTGCGCCCGGTTCGCCTCCAACTGGAACTGCTCAAGCCCGAAATGCTGATGCGGGATAGTCGGATCGAGTCCACGGTGGTGGTTTTCGGCAGCGCCAGGCTGTTGGATGCCGAAACCGCCCAAGCCCGGCTGGACGAGGCCTTGGCCGCCGTCGGGAATCAGCCTGACGGTCCCGAAGACAAAGGCGCTAAGGCCCGACTCCAGGCCGCCAAAAGCGCGCTGGAGCACAGCCGCTATTACGAGGAAGCCCGCAAGCTTTCCAGGATCATATCGGAAAACTGCCAGTGCGAGGAGAAAAAAACCCATGTGGTGATCACCGGCGGCGGCCCGGGAATCATGGAGGCGGCAAACCGCGGTGCGGCGGAAGTCCAGGCCAAGAGTATCGGCCTGAACATCGTCCTGCCCCATGAGCAGGCCCCCAACCCCTATATTACGCCGGAACTCAGCTTCCAGTTCCACTATTTCGCCATCCGCAAGATGCACTTTCTGATCCGGGCCCGGGCTCTGGTGGTTTTTCCCGGCGGGTTCGGCACCCTGGACGAACTGTTCGACGCCCTGACCCTGATCCAGACCGGAAAGATCGCCCCCATGCCGGTATTGCTCTTCGGCTCTCAATTCTGGAAAAAGGTCATCAACTTCGAAGCCCTGGTGGAAGCCGGGACCGTCTCGCCTCACGACCTGGATTTGTTTGAATTCGTGGAAACCGCCGATGAGGCTTGGGACCGGATCGCGGCCTTCGACAATCTGGAGCGCAAGTACTGAACCCGGAAATGAGGTCAACCATTTTGTCGCCCGGCACCCAGCCCCAGCACCGAGGCAGCTTGAGCTGGGTCGATCCGAAAGGGTGAACCAATCCCTTGGAAAAAACCGTGCCGTTCGATCAGGTGCAGGGCCAAAGAGGTGATGACGAGAGTTTCGGTTCCATCATCGCGAAACACCCGAACTTGATGCTTGGCGAATGTTCCCTCGCCTGGAAACGGCGAGGGAACCCGTCCCCGGCACTCCAGGCACTCCGCGAAACTCCCCGTGCCCGCCCGCACCGGATCTCCACCGGCTTGCAAGGCCCGTTCGTAAACCTCCCGCAGCCCTTGAACCAGCCGTTCCCTCGACACTCCCAGACGATCCAGGGTTCGTGCGTCGTCGGCCAGAATGTCCTCGAAGTCCCGGGCATCCTGGCCGAGAAAGCCCAGGGCCGAAAAACGCGATGGCCCGAGGTGGGAATACAATTGCGCTTCCAAAGGCGACCTTCGCGGCATGTTCCTGCTCCTTGGCATCTGTTGAGGGTATGTCGATTACGTCTTTCAATCCCGTTCGTTTGCGTGGTCGTAGCGCAATCGTTTATTCGGTGACAAGTTGTTCGTATGCGGAAAAAAACATGGACATCTTGAAAAGGATTATATATGGCAAACCGAATCGTCCACGCCGGACGCGCGGTTTCCACCATTTTTTTCCTTGGTTTCTTGCAATGGCGGCGGCTTTGGGCTAGAGGCCGTCCAAGGAAGGTCGTTGATAGGGCTGTCAATCTGACAGATATTTTTTTTTCACCATCACCCATATGTGCAAAAGGAGAGAGCGTTATGACAAAGGCGGATCTGGTATCGAAAGTCGCCGGCAAGGCGGGAATGACCAAGGCGAGCGCGGAGAGCGCCCTCAATGCTTTTATTGATTCCGTTGAGGAAATTCTTTCCGCCAACGGGAAATTGACCTTGACCGGCTTCGGCACCTTCGAGGTTCAGCAGCGCCAGGAGCGCACCGGTCGCAATCCCCGGACCGGTCAGGAAATCAAGATTCCGGCCAGCAAGGTCGTCAAATTTCGCCCCGGCAAGCTGCTTAAAGACGCCGTCAACTAACTTTTGCACAGGAGTGAACGATGCTTCCCGGAGAAACCATTCAAAGTTTTTTGCCTCAGGACATCCCCTGGTGGATGCCTGACCACGCCATTTTCATGGGTGCCTTTTACCTGGCCCTGATCCTCATTGGTTCAGGCGTCGGCTATGTCGTGATGAAGTCCATCAAGGATACCCTCAGCGACGACGGACACGGGCACGGCCACTAGCCTGTCCTTAAATTTTCCTTCAAACCGGACAGCCTCTTTGGGAGGATGTCCGGTTTTTTTTCACATTCACTCCATCGAACCAACCTTGAACCCGTTACGGACACTTCGGACGAACCATGAGCACTGACGATAAAAAAATCATCTATTCCATGCACAGGGTCAGCAAGTACTACGATAAAAAGCCGATCTTGAAGGACATTTCCCTTTCCTGTTTTTACGGGGCGAAAATCGGCGTCCTGGGAATGAACGGCTCCGGAAAGAGCACCCTGCTGAAAATCCTGGCCGGAGTGGACCAGGACTTCCAAGGTTCCACCTCCCTGGCTCCGGGGCACACCATCGGCTACCTGGAACAGGAGCCGCTGGCCAATGAAACGCGCACGGTTCTTGAAGTTGTCGAGGAAGGCGCCGGAGAGTCCGTCCGCCTGCTCAAGGAGTTTGAGGAAATCAACGCCCAGTTCGCGGAACCCATGAGCGACGAGGCCATGGACGCCCTGCTGACCCGACAGGCCTCGGTCCAGGAGAAGCTGGACGCCCTGAACGCCTGGGAACTGGAAAGTCGTCTGGAAATGGCCATGGACGCCCTGCGCTGCCCGCCCCCGGACATGCCGCTGAACATCGTCTCCGGCGGGGAACGGCGGCGGGTGGCCCTGTGCCGCTTGTTGCTCCAGCAGCCGGACATCCTGCTTCTGGACGAGCCCACCAACCATCTGGACGCCGAATCCGTGGCCTGGCTGGAACACCACCTCCACCAGTACCCGGGAACCATCATCGCCGTGACCCACGACCGCTACTTTTTGGACAACGTGGCCGGTTGGATTCTGGAACTGGACCGGGGCAAGGGCATTCCCTGGAAGGGCAACTATTCTTCCTGGCTGGACCAGAAAAAGGAACGTCTGCGCCAGGAGGAAAAGGCCGAAAGCGACCGCCAAAAGACCCTGCAGCGGGAACTGGAGTGGATCAGGATGTCGCCGCGGGCCAGGCACGCAAAGAGCAAGGCCCGGATCGGGGCCTATGAGCAACTTTTGTCCCAGGAATCCGAAAAGCAGGGCAAGGAGCTGGAAATCTATATTCCGCCCGGACCCCGGCTGGGCCAGAAGGTGATTGAGGCCCAGGATCTGTGCAAGGCCTACGGGGACCGGATGCTGCTGGCCAACGCCGAATTTTTGATTCCTCCCGGAGCCATCGTGGGCATCATCGGCCCCAACGGGGCCGGCAAGACCACCCTGTTCCGGATGATATCCGGTCAGGAGCAGCCGGACTCGGGCCGGATCGACGTGGGCGAGACCGTGAAGCTGGCCTACGTGGACCAGAAGCGGGACGACCTGGAAGCGGACAAGACCGTGTTCGAGATGATCAGCGACGGCCACGACCTGATCCGCCTGGGCAACCGCGAGGTCAACGCCCGTGCCTATCTGGGGCGTTTCAACATCACCGGCGCGGACCAGCAAAAAAAGGTCGGCATGCTCTCCGGCGGGGAGCGCAACCGGGTCCATCTGGCCCGGATGCTCAAGGAAGGGGCCAACGTCCTGCTGCTGGACGAGCCCACCAACGACCTGGACGTGAACACCATGCGCGCCCTGGAAGACGCCCTGCTGAACTTCGCCGGAACGGTCCTGGTAATCAGCCACGACCGCTGGTTCCTGGACCGTATCGCCACCCACATCATGGCCTTTGAGGGCGACAGCCAAGTGGTCTTTTTCGACGGGAACTTCACCGAGTACGAGGAGGACCGCCGCCGACGTCTGGGAAAGGACGCCGACGTTCCCAAGCGGATCAAGTACCGCAAGTTCACCCGCGGCTGATTCTTTCGGCCATGGCCAAAAAGCGCACCCTTCGCAATCCGCTCAAGGCCATTCGGGCCAAGTGCCTGGAATGCTGCGGCGGCAGCCCCAAGGAAGTCCGGCTCTGCCCGGACTTTTCCTGCGCCCTGCATCCTTTTCGCACCGGCACGAATCCCTTTCCCCGTCGCAAACGCAAGGCTACGCCCCCCCCCGCGGCTTCCGAGACGGCCAACGCCTCTCTGAAGCCGCGGGAGGTGCAGCTCAGCCTGTTTCAGGATTGACGCTTCTTTCCGCGTTCATTTCATGATCCCCGTGGCTGATCCCGAATCGAAGTCGAAATCGAAATCGGGATCGAAATCGAAAAACACCGTGTACCGTCCCGTGGCAGACCATCTTCCTGGGCATGACGTTCGATTGCGATTTCGATTGCGATTTCGATTTGGATGCGGATCACGTAGGGAGCAAACATGCTCTGGCTGACCCTGACGATTCCCCTTCTGGCCGTAGCCCTGGACCTCTGGCTCAAGGATCCGCCGAACTGGCCGCATCCGGTCCGGCTCATCGGGTGGCTGCTGGACCGTCTGGAGCGTCTCGCCCGATCTTCCCCGCTTCCTCCGCGACTGGCGGGCCTGCTTTGCGTTTTGGGTCTGACCCTGGGCGTGGGATTCGCGGTCCGGCTGATCGTCTCCCTGCCCATGGTCGGCTGGTTTCTGGCTCTGTATTTAAGCTTCGCCGGTTTGGCCCTGGGCGGATTGCTTCAGGAAGGACGCCGGGTCGCCTGGTTGCTCCGCGAGCAGGATGTCGAAGCCGCCAGGACGGCCCTTGCCGGGCTGGTCAGCCGGGACGTGGAACACCTGGACGAAAACGGCATTCGCCGGGCCCTGGCCGAAACCGTCAGCGAAAACCTCAATGACGCCTTCACGGCTCCTTTTTTCTACCTGGCCTTTCTCGGTCCCGCCGGGCTTTGGGCTTACAAGACCGTGAGCACCATGGATTCCATGTGGGGGTACAAGACGCCGCACTGGCGGGAGTTGGGCTGGGCAGCGGCCCGGGCCGACGACCTGCTGGCCTTTGTCCCGGCCCGGCTGACTGCCCTGGCCTTGACGACAACGGCCCGCCTGCTGGGCAAACCGGGTGTCCGCCTGTCCGATCTGCGCCGCACGGCCAGCCTGACAGAAAGCCCCAACGCGGGCTGGCCCATGGCCGCCGCGGCCCTGGCCCTGCGGGCCGGAATGGGCGGGCCGACCCGCTACTTCGGCCGGATCAAGACCAAGCCCTGGCTCGGGCCGGAAGATCAAATCTGGACGGATATAAAGCTGAACGAACTGTTTCGACTAACCCTGCTCGCCGGAATGGGAGTTTGCGCAGGACTGATTTTGATGGCACAGTTCGTGATACTTGTTTTTTCCGCAATTTGAGCAATACGTTCCATCTTTCACTTGACCCGTCGGACAAACGAGAGTATCCGCCAACCAAAGAAAGAGCGTGCATCGCGCCGCTCAGGCCAGTCCTAAGGCCAACTCTCTGTATTTCTTTAAGGAGGTCTTTTTTTTATGGAAGGTGTTGTAAAGTGGTTCAGCAAGCAGAAAGGCTACGGTTTCATCACTCCGGATGGTCAGGAAGACGGCAAGGACGTCTTCGTTCATTTCTCGGCCATTGAAGGCGGCGGGTTCAAGACGCTGCGGGAGGGAGCCAGGGTTTCCTTCGAGATCGTCGACGGCGACAAGGGCCTGCAAGCCTCGAACGTCCAGGAACTCGACTAAATTCACGCAACATATAGCAAAAAAGGCCGCTTTGCTCAGCGGCCTTTTTTGTTGGTTCGAACATGTCTCGCCCCGATATCTCCGACTATTTGACGCCCCTGCAACGTCGACTGATCAGCGTGGCCCTGGTGCTCCTGGCGCTGAACCTGATCGGCGCGTTTTTCTTCGGCGTCTTCCTCCTGCTCCAAGGCCTGGTGGTCTACTTTTCCAACGTACTCTGGCCCCTGGCCGTGGCCGGCATCCTGGCCCTGCTGCTCAAACCACTGGTCCACTGGTTCCAGCGGATCCTGCATATCGGACGGGTCACGACAATAATCCTGCTCTACGGCATCGTCCTGCTGACCCTGGCTCTGCTGGGGGCCTTGATCCTGCCGGAAATTCTCTCCCAGGTCCGTTCATTGATCGAACACCTCCCGGTCCTCGCCGAACAGCTCTCCCGGTTGATCGCCCGCCTGTTCCCGGACGCCGCGACCTGGGCCGAGGAGTCCCTGAATCCGGAAGTCCTCCGCGAACACCTGCAATCCTGGACAGAGCACCTGCAAAAAATCATCCAGACCTCCCTGCCCGCCCTGAACACCATGGGAGAATTCCTGGGCCGCACCTTCACCCTGGTGGCCGGAACGGCGATCATCCCGGTCTATCTGTTCTTCTTCCTGCTCACGGACAAGGATCCGTTGCGCGCTCTGGATGAACAACTGTCCTTCATCTCACCCTGGCTGCGGGAGGACATCACGTTTCTGACCGGCGAGTTCGCCCGGATCATGGTCGCCTTTTTTCGGGGCCAAATCCTGATCGGGCTGATCATGGGCGTGCTCATGGCCATTGGTTTTACCCTGGCCGGCCTGAAATTCGGGACTCTGCTGGGCATCGTCATCGGCCTGCTGAACATCATTCCGTACCTGGGCAGCCTCCTGGGGCTGATCACGGTCCTGCCTTTGGCCTACCTGCAACAGGACGGCGGTTTTTTCCTCCTGGCCCTGGTCCTGGCGGTCTTCGTCGCGGTCCAGCTCTTGGAAAGCTACCTGCTCACCCCGCGGATCATGTCTCGAGGCACCGGGTTACACCCGCTGGTGATCATCATCGCCATCTTTTTCTGGGGCAAGGCTCTTGGCGGCATCCTGGGCATGATCCTGGCCATCCCGCTGACAGCCTTTTTCGTGGTGGTCTGGCGACTGGTGCGCAAAAAATACCTCGCCGTCGCGACGGACCGGAACCAGTCGCTCCCTGAGGCCGAATCCGCGTCATGACCGAATCCCTCGTCGAGCTGCTGCGCCACTACGGCATGTACGCCGCGCTGGTCAGCATCGGCCTGAACGTCCTGGCCACCATCAGCGGCGTCTTTCCCACGTTCTTCATCACCGCGGCGAACATCGCCCTGTTCGGCTTCTGGACGGGCGCCTTCATCTCCTTTCTGGGCGAATCCCTGGGCGCGGTAACGGCCTTCCTGCTTTACCGGGCCGGGTTTCGGTCTTCAGCCCAATCGGCCCTGAATCGCTACCCCAGGGCCAAGGCCCTGATCAACGCCCAGGGCCGGGAAGCCTTTCAACTGATCTTCCTGCTCCGCCTGCTGCCCTTTGCCCCGGCCTTTGTCTCAACCCTGGGCGCGGCCGTGGGCAAAGCCTCCCTGCCTCTCTTCACCACGGCCTCCACACTGGGTAAAATCCCGGCCCTGCTCATGGAAGCCTACGTCGTGCTTGAAGTCACCCGATTCCAAGTTACTGGCAAAATCATCCTGGTTGTCTTGGCCTTGTGGCTGGCCTATGATGTCGCTAAACGGTTACGCAATCGTCCGCAACTATAGAACCCTTTTCGACCACCCGCAGGAGAAACAACCTTGCATGCCATACGCCCGACACTCTTGATTTGCGCCCTGCTCCTCTTCACCGGGTGCGCCGAGACCGAGCCGGTGTACGCGCCGGGACCGCGGCCGGTGAAGACCATGGTCGTGGAGCCCCCCCAGAGCCAAGTCGTGCGAAGCTTTTCCGGCATTGCCCGCGCCTCCCGGGACATGGCGCTTAGCTTTCGGGTCTCCGGCGTGCTTCAGGAACTCCCCGTCCAGATGGGCCAGCGGGTCCGCCCTGGGGAGCTGATCGCCCGATTGGATCCCACGGATTTTGAGCTGCAGGTCATGGAACTGGAGGCCCAGGCTGAGCATGCCAGGGCGACCTTCACCAGGGCCAAGGCGGATTACGAGCGGTTCCAGGCGTTGTATGACGCGGACAGCGTCAGCAAGAGCGAGCTGGACCAGGCCCGGGCCGGATTCGAGACGTCCCAGGCCCAACTGGCCGCGGTGGGCAAAAGCCTGGAACTGGTCCGCCAGCAGCTCTCCTACACCAGACTGACCGCGCCCATGGCCGGGACCATCTCCGAAGTGCCGGTGGAGAATTATCAGACCGTCCAAACCGGACAGCCCGTCGTCATACTCAGTACCGACGACGATCTGGAATTCGAGGTCGGCCTGCCGGATCAGCTTATCCACCAGGTTCAACTGGGCGACCCGGCCCAGGTGATCTTTGACGTGCTTCCAGACCGGCCCTTCGCCGCCACGGTCAGCGAGGTCGGAATCACCCCCGGGCCGGTGAGCACCTTTCCGGTCAAGCTGCGCCTGGCCGAGCCCGCGTCGCAAGTTCGTCCCGGCATGATCGGCATGGCCCGGTTCACCTTTTCCCACGCAAACTCCCGGCCTTTCACCGTGGTTCCCGTGGAAGCGGTCTTCGGCCTGCCTTCCGGGGAACAGGCCGTCTGGCTGGTGAATACCGAAACCGGCACCAATTCCGGCACCGTCCACCGCCAACACGTCATCGCGGGCCGCCTGCTCCCGGGCGGATTGCAAATCCTGGACGGCCTGCTTGGCGGCGAAACCGTCGTCATCCGCGGCGTCCACCGCCTGGAACAAGGCCAAAAAGTCCGCCTCCCCCAAGACGCATCCTGAATTCTGACCTCTGTCCCTTGACCTCCTCATGAACATCGCCTCCTGGTGCATCCAGAACAACCGGACTTCCCTCGTCGTCTTCCTCCTGTTGGCTTTTCTCGGGTTCTCCACCTATCTGAACATCCCCCGCCTGGAAGACCCCGAATTCACCGTGCGCGTCGCCCTGGTGATCACCCCCTTTCCCGGCGCTTCCCCCCAGCGCGTGGAGGAATTGGTCACGGACAAGCTGGAGGAACGCATCCGGGAAATCGCGGAGGTGGACTACATTACCTCCCAGTCCATGTCCGGCCTGTCCATCATTGAGGTGAACATCCAGCAGCGGTTCAAGGATCTGGGTCCGATCTGGCAGAACCTGCGCAACAAGGTGGCCGACGCGGCCCCGGACCTGCCCGACGGCGTCCTGCCCTCCATGGTTGACGACGAGTTCGGCGACGTGTTCGGCATTCTCATCGCCCTGACCGGAGACGGCTACACCTACCGGGAGATGAAGGATACCGCGGACCAGGTCCGGGACCAGCTCCTGCGCTTGGAGGACGTGGGCAAGGTGTCCCTGCATGGCGTCCAGGAAGAACGCATTTATGTGGATTTTTCCAATGCCCGACTGGCCGAGTTCGGATTCAGCCCGGCCCATGTGGTCCACCTGCTTCAGACCCAGAACACCATCCAGCCCAGCGGCGTGGCCCTTGCCGGCGCCGAGCGGATCGTCATCGAGCCCTCCGGCGAATTCACTTCCCTGGACGATCTGGCCAATGCCACCTTCCGCCTGCCGGGCCGGACCGACGCCATCGCCCTGCGGGACTTCGCCGCCATATCCCGTGACTACGTGGACCCGCCCGACCCCATGGCCCGGTTCAACGGGCAGCGCACCCTGATCCTGGCCGTAAGCATGGCCCAGGGCGGCAAGATCACGGACCTGGGCGACCGGGTCCAGGAACGGCTGACCGAACTGCGGGCCAACCTGCCCATGGGCCTGGAACTGGACATCCTGCTTTTCCAGCCGGACTTCGTGCGCACGGCCATCGACGACTTCATGGTCAACCTGTTTCTGGCCTTCGTCTTCGTGGTCGCGGCCATGTTCGTGTTCACGGGCTTGCGCACCGGCATCGTGGCCGGGCTGATCATCCCCATGTCCATTTTGACCTGCATCGCCCTGATGCCCCTGTTCGGCGTGGACCTGCAGCGGGTCTCCATTGCCTCGTTCATCATCGCCCTGGGCCTGCTGGTGGCCAATGGCGTGGTGGTCAGCGAGAACATTCTGGTCCGCCTGAACCGGGGCGAGGACCGCCGGGATGCGGCCGTGCGCTCGGTGCGCGAGCTCTGGTTTCCCCTGCTGACCTCCTCCCTGACCACGATCTTCGCCTTCATGCCCATTCCCATGGCCAAGTCCGAGACCGGGGAATACACCATGTCCCTGTTCATCGTGGTCAGCCTGACCCTGCTCTTGTCCTGGATCTACTCCCTGACCATGGTTCCCCTGCTCAGTTACTACTTCCAGAAGCCGCGTAGAAGGGAAGGGCAAAACGGACGCGAACCCTTTTCCGGCTTCTGGTACCGAGGATTTCGGGCTCTGCTGCTGTTCTGCCTGCGCCGCCGCACGCTTTTTCTGGCCTTCGCTCTGCTGCTGACCATCGGCGGGACCGCGGCCTTCCGCCAGGTGCCGACCATCTTCTTCCCGCCCAATGACCGGGAAATGTTCACCCTCGACTTCTGGCAGCCCTTTGGCACGGATATCCGCTCCACCGCGGATCGGCTGGCCGAACTGGAAGCCCACCTGCTCGATCAACCCGGCGTGGATTCCCTGGGCGCGTTCATCGGTTCCGGCGGACCGCGCTGGTACCTCTCCCTGAATCCGGAGCAGACCAATCCCAACTACGCCTTCGTCATCGTGAACACCAAAAGCCTGGAGGACGTCGCCCCGCTGATCCGGTCCACCCGGGGCTATCTGGACGACCACTTCCCTGACGCCCGGCATACGGTGAGCCGCCTGGAACTCGGCCCGCCCGTGGGCGCGCCGATCCAGATCCGCGTCTCCGGCCCGGAAATCGACGCCCTGTACCGGCTGCGGGACAATATCGTCCTGGCCATCGCCCCCATTGAGGGCATCACCTCCATCTACGACGACTGGGGCGAATGGACCAAGAAACTGGTCGTGGACGTGAACCAGGAACAGGCCAAGCGCACCGGACTAAGTACCCGGGACATCGCCCTGTCCCTGCAAACCCAGATTTCCGGCCTCACGGCCACCCAGTACAGGGAAGGCGACAACTTGGTGCCGATAGTGCTCCGGGCTCAGGAAAGCTTTCGGGAAGATCTGGGCAACATCGAAGGGCTCAACGTCTATGGTTTTAGCGCCGACAATGCCCAGATCCGCGGCGTGCCCCTGCTCCAGTTGGCCGACACCCGGCTGGTCTGGCAGCCCAGCGACATTCGCCGCCGGGATCAGACCCGGACCATGACCGTAAAGGTGGAAATCTCCGGGCGCTACGCCGCGGACGTCCTGACCGAGGTCCAGGCCGAGGTGGACCGGATCGCCCAGGGGCCCGAATGGCCGGATCACTATTTCGTGGAGTACGGGGGAGAGGTGGAGGAAAGCACCGAGGCCAACGCATCGGTTATGGCCGGGGTGCCCCTGGCCATGGGCCTGCTGGCCCTGGTGCTCATCGTGCAGTTCAATTCCATCCGCCGCTTCCTGATCATCATGCTGACCATCCCGCCGATGATGGTCGGGATCAGCGCCGGACTGCTGCTGACCCGGGAGCCCTTCGGGTTCATGGCCATGCTGGGCATGATCAGTCTGGTGGGGATCATCGTGAACAACGCCATCCTGATCCTGGACCGGATGGAGATCGAACAGGCAGAAGGCAAACAGCCGCAAGAACTTGTGGTGGATGCCGTCCTGGAACGGCTGCGGGCCATCTTCCTGACCGCGGCCACCACGATCATGGGCCTTGTTCCCCTGGCCGTGCTCGGAGGCGACATGTGGCGGCCCATGGCCAACGTCCTGATCTTCGGCCTGGCCTTCTCCTCCCTGTTCACCCTGGTCCTCTGCCCGGTGCTCTACGCCGCGTTCTTCAGGGTGCGGTTCGCGAAGTCGTGAGCTTGGAGCGGCAAAGCCGTCCGGAATCGAAGAAGAATCTCGTCAGTTGCGGCGGAAAAACGAGGAAGAAAAACTTGGGAAAAGAATGCGATAATGTTTATTCTGAATGAAGTGATTCAGCGCGGCGGGCATTTAATTGTGTTGCACCAGCCTTGAAACCTGACGGTGCGAAAGGCAACGGTCGAAAACGAACAAAAAAAGCCGTTCAAGCCAGTTTTTGCCAGCTTAAACGGCTTTTACTGAACTATGCCGAACAATGCGTTGGCGGAGAGGGAGGGATTCGAACCCTCGATAGAAGTTTTAGCCCCTATACTCGCTTAGCAGGCGAGCGCCTTCGTCCGCCTCGGCCACCTCTCCCCAAAGGGAGAAATACTTATCCAAATCTTCGGTTCGGGTCAAGTAGCGGCGAACCCGCATGTTCGGCCCGAGAGGTCGAAAGAATCGCCCGCCTTTGACAGAATGATGCCCCCCGGATACATTCCACGACCGGTTTTTTCTGGACATCTTACCTCAACGGCAGGCCCTTCATGGAACAATTTCCTCGCGTACACAGACTGCCCCCCTATGTTTTCGCCGTGGTCAACGAACTCAAGGCCCGGATGCGTCATCAAGGGGAGGACATCATTGATCTCGGCATGGGCAATCCGGATCTGGCCACGCCCAAGCACATCGTGGACAAGCTCTGCGAGGCCGCGCACAAGGCCACGAACCATCGCTACTCCGCCTCCAAGGGCATTCCCAAGCTGCGCCTGGCCATCTGCGACTGGTACTGGCGGCGGTTCGGGGTGGAGCTGAACCCGGACCAGGAGTCCGTGGTCACTCTGGGTGCCAAGGAAGGCCTGGCCCATTTGGCCATGGTCATGCTCAGCCCCGGCGACGTGGTCTTTGCCCAGGACCCGACCTATCCCATCCATCCCTACTCGGCGATCATCGCCGGCGCTGACGTCCGGCGCATCCCCATCGGTCGGGATCGGGACTTTTTCGAGGACCTGATGGTGGCCACCCGCCAGACCTGGCCCCAGCCCAAGGTGCTGATCATCTCCTACCCGCACAACCCCACCACCCAGTGCGTGGACCTGGCCTTTTTCGAGAAGATCGTGGACTTTGCCAAGGAACACAAGATGTACGTGATCCACGACCTGGCCTACGCGGACCTGACCTTCGACGGCTATCAGGCCCCCAGCTTTTTGCAGGCCAAAGGCGCCAAGGACGTGGGCGTGGAGTTCTTCTCCCTTTCCAAGAGCTATTCCATGGCCGGTTGGCGGGTTGGGTTCTGCGTGGGCAACCGGGACATGGTCCAGGCCCTGACCCGGATCAAGAGCTATCTGGACTACGGCATGTTCCAGCCCGTTCAGATCGCGGCGATCATCGCCCTGAACGGCCCCCAGGACTGCGTCCAGGAAATCGTGGACGTCTACAAGGACCGCCGGGACGCGTTGATCGAGGGCCTGCACCGCGTCGGCTGGGACGTTCCCTCGCCCAAGGGCACGATGTTCGTCTGGGCCCAGATTCCCGAAGAATTTCGAAGCATGGGTTCGGTGGAGTTTTCCAAGCTGCTCCTGCGGGAAGGCAAGGTGGCCGTGTCCCCGGGCCTCGGCTTCGGCAACTACGGCGACGACCACGTCCGCTTCGCCCTGGTGGAGAACCGCCACCGCATTAACCAGGCAATCCGCGGGTTGCGCAAGGTCATTTCGGGGGAATCATGTCCGGAGAGCTGATCCGTCTGGGACTGGCCGGACTTGGCACCGTGGGCACGGGACTGGCCAAGATCCTTGTTTCCAACGCGGATTGGATCGAGCGGCGGCTGGGCCGACGCGTGACGATCAAGACCGCCCTGGTCCGCGACCCCTCCAAGGCCCGGGACGTTCCTGAGGACATGCCCATCCGGCTGACCGCCGACATCCAGGATTTGCTCGAAGACCCGGAACTGGACGTCATCGTGGAGCTGATGGGCGGCAAGGACACGGCCTACGAGCTGATTACCAAATCCTTGCGCTCGGGCCGCCACGTGGTCACGGCCAACAAGGCCCTGCTGGCCGAACGGGGCAACGAGCTTTTCGCCCTGGCCGCGGAAAAGGGCGTGGGCCTGGGCTTTGAGGCCAGCATCGCCGGGGGCATTCCCATCGTCCAGACGCTCAAGGAGGGGCTGGCCTGCAACCGGATCAAGGTGCTCACCGGCATCCTCAACGGCACGGCCAATTTCATCCTTTCGGAAATGACCTCACGGGGGCTGGACTTCCAGACCGCCCTGCGCCAGGCCCAGGTCAAGGGCTACGCCGAGGCCGATCCCACTCTGGACATCGAGGGCCTGGACGCGGCCCACAAACTGATTCTGCTGATCCGGCTGGCCCACGGTCAGGACTATCCCCTGTCCAGCCTGCCGGTCACGGGCATCACCCACGTGGACCCTCAGGACATCGCCTTTGCCGAGGAGTTCGGCTACCGGATCAAGCTCATCGCCCAGGTCCGGGAGACCGACGGCCTGCTGGACGCCGGGGTGTTCACGGCCCTGGTCCGGCGGGAAGCCATCCTGGGCAAGGTGGACGGCCCGTTCAACGCCATCCTCCTGGACGGCGACGCGGTGGGGCCGATCATGCTCTACGGCCAGGGCGCCGGAGACCTGCCCACGGGCAGCGCCGTGCTCGCGGACATCATGAGCCTGGTTCGCAACGGACGAGCCCCGGACAATACGGGCTTCCAGAACGCCACCCTGCCCCCGGCCCGCATACTGCCCCCCGCACTGGTCCGTTCCCGGCATTATTTCCGCTTTTCCGTCCAGGACCGCCCCGGAGTGCTGGCCAGCATTGCCGGAATGCTGGGGCAACGCAACATCAGCATCGCTCAGGTGGTCCAGAAGGGGTCACCGACCGGGAGCTGCGTGCCGGTGGTCATCGTGACCCACAAAGCCCTGGCTCAGGACGTCCAGGCGGCCGTCGGGGAAATTGACGGGCAAAGCTTCATCACCGCCCCCACGGTGCATCACAGGATCCTCCCCTCCCCGGCATGAGCGCTGTTTGCCGCGATCGACCGAGGTGCCACGGAATCATCCCGGCCCGCTTCGCTTCCACCCGCTTTCCGGGCAAGCCCCTGGCCGACATCCTGGGCAAGCCCATGATCTGGCACGTGTACCAGCGGGCCAGGGCCTGTCCGGATCTGTGCGGCGTGACCCTGGCCACGGACGACCAACGAATTCTGGAAGCGGCCCGAAAGCTGGACATCCCGGCGACCATGACCCGCGACGACCACCCCTGCGGCACTGACCGGGTCCTGGAGGCCGCTGAACGACTGGGAGTCGACGCGGACGACGTGGTGGTCAACATCCAGGGCGACGAGCCGGCCTTGCGCCCGGAACTGCTGACCGAGCTGCTCAGCCCCTTCGACGACCCGGCCGTCCAGGTGAGCACGCTGGCCAGACCGCTTTCCGCCGAGGAGGCCCAGAGTCCCGACGTGGTCAAGGTCGTCACCGACGCCCAAGGCCTGGCCCTTTACTTTTCCCGTGCGCTGATCCCTTACCCCAGGGAAGGCGCCGGCGACTTTCTGGGGCATATCGGACTGTACGCCTTCCGGATGCGCACCTTGCGCGCCTTCGTCGGCCTCGGCCCCGGCAAGCTGGAACAGATTGAAAAACTGGAACAGCTCCGGCTTCTGGAAGCCGGCATTCCCATCCGTGTCTTGCGCACGGAGCATTGCACCCACGGCGTGGACCGGCCCGAGGACATCCCCAGGGTTTGCATACTCCTTCGGGAACAAGGACTGGCCTGACTTTCGGCCGCGAACTACACGACAACCCCCATGAGGCACGACATGCGCGCAATATTGGCCCTTGAAGACGGCACCTGGTTCGCCGGACGCTCCTTTACCGGCGAAGGCGAAGCCGGCGGCGAGGTGATTTTCAACACCGGCATGACCGGATATCAGGAAGTGCTCACCGACCCCTCGTACATTGGTCAGATGGTCTGCATGACCTATCCGCTGATGGGCAACTACGGGGTCAACCCCGAGGACGTGGAATCCGACCGGGTCCAGGTGGAGGCGATGATCGTCAAGGAGTGCTGCAAGCAGCCCTCCAACTGGCGGGCCACCCAGTCCCTGCCGGACTATCTGCGCGACGCCGGGGTGGTCGGCCTGGAAGGCATCGACACCCGGGCCCTGACCCGGCATCTGCGCATCCACGGGGCCAAGCGCGGCGTGATCTCCACCCGAAACGTCCCGGTCCAGGAACTTGTGGAACAGGCCAAGGCCCTGCCCTCCATGGAGGGCGCGAATCTGGTCCAGCGGGTCAAGGTTCCCGGCCCGTACGTCTGGGACGGACAAAGGCCGAAACCCGTGAACATCGACCAGGGCTTTTCCTGGTCCGAACGTGGAGATGGACGTGGAGATGGCCGGGGCTACCGGGTTGTGGTCTTTGATTTCGGCATCAAGTGGAGCATTCTGCGCATTCTCCGGGAAAAGGGCCTGGACCTGCTGATGGTCCCGTCCACCTTTACGGCGGAGCAGGTCATGGCCCTGAAGCCGGACGCGGTGTTCCTGGGCAACGGCCCCGGCGACCCCGCGGCGGTGACCGAGGCGGTGCGAACCGTCGCGGCGCTTACGGACAAGCTGCCCATGGCCGGAATCTGCCTGGGCCAGCAGATCATGGGCCTGGCCCTGGGCGGGACCACCTTCAAGCTGAAGTTCGGCCACCACGGCCTGAACCATCCAGTCAAGGAACTGGCCACGGGCCGGGTGGAGATTTCCTCCCAGAACCACGGTTTTTGCGTGGACTTCGGCCAGGCCGATTTTTACGAACCCACCCACGTCAATCTCAACGACAACACCCTGGAAGGCTTCCGCCACAAGACCAAGCCGCTGATGGCCGTCCAGCACCATCCCGAAGCCGGCCCCGGCCCCCACGACTGCCGCTCGTTCTTCGATCGCTTCATCTCCATGTTGGACGACGTAGTCGGCAAACGATAGGAGAGCTCCCATGTCCACGGAATTGATCAAGGCCCGCTCCGCGCTGGCGGGCATCAACACCCTGCTCAAGCAGCAAAAGGTCCTGCCCGCCGTCCTGGCGTTGCACGACGCCTTGGGCCTGATCATCCGCACGCCGTTGATGAAAAGCGAACGCTCGGACTTTGAGCGCTCCCTGGAGAAAGCCGTCTATCAGCTCAACGGCGACGCCAATCTGCGAAAAATCTACCCGATCCTGCTCCAATACACCCCCGGCGAGGAAGCCGCGCTTCAGGCCGCGCTCCGGGAACTGCTGGGCGAGCTGCAGGAGAACGCGGTCCATGACGCAAAAAAGCTCCTGGCTGAACAGGAACGTCGCAAACAGGAGGGCCTGGCCAAGGGCCGGCAGTTAATCCTGGAAGGCCAGTACGATCCCGCGAGCCAATTCTTCGACAAGATGCTCAAGTATTTTCACGGCGATCAGGAACTGCGGGTGGACATCGGCGAACTGTTCCTCGAGGCAGGCCAGTTCGACCAGGCTTTCACCTATCTGCTCGAATCCTTGCGAAACAACCCGGAATCCGTCCACCTGCTGAACCGCATCGGCATGGGCCTGCGCAAGCTGGGCAAGTTCGAGGAGGCGGAACAATGCTTCCTGCAGGCCCTGAAGCTGTCCACGGACGATGAACGGCTCTATTTCAACCTTGGACGCGTCTACGTCGACCGGGCCCAATGGGATAAGGCCGAGCAGGCCGCTTCCAAGGCCATGGCCCTCAACCCCGAACTGGAACAGGCCAAAAAAATGCGGGATTTCGCCCAACGCAAACAAAAGAGCTGATATTTTTCCCCATGCGTTGACAATTGTCCTCAATGCTCTCTATCAACCAAAGTTTTGTCACGGCCCGCCTCCGTACACCCATTTTCGCCAAAGGACGACGTTCCATGTCCACTTCCATCGATACCACCGTCTTCGTCCCCAGCCCCTCCCGCGCCTCGGCCTGTCTCGACTGGCTGCAGATGCTCACCGGCGCCGGCCTGATCCTGTTCATGTGGGCGCACATGATTCTGGTGGCCAGCGTGATCATCGGGCCAGGGGTGATGAACGCCATCGCCCATTTTTTCGAGGCCACCTACATGGCACAGGTGGGCGGTCCGCTGATCGGTCTGGTTTTTCTCCTGCACTTCGTATTGGCGGCCCGCAAAATTCCTTTCCGGGCCGAGCAGCAGTCCAAGATCTGGAAGCACTCCCGAATGCTGGCCCACAAAGACACCTGGCTCTGGCTCGTTCAGGTGGTCACGGCCATGATTATCCTGGTCATGGGTGCGATTCACATGTGGGTGGTGCTCACGGACCTGCCCATCACCGCGGAGAAGAGCGCGGCCCGGATTCAGGACGGTTTCTGGATGGGATTCTATCTCGTTCTGCTGCCCCTGGTGGAGCTGCACGTCGGCGTGGGCCTGTACCGGATCGCCGTAAAGTGGGGCTTCGTGGGCAGGGCTGATCGCCCCAAAATGCAGCGCATCGAGTACATCGTCACCGGCGGGTTCATCTTCATCGGCCTGATGGCCCTGCTCCGGTTTTATTTTCTCGCGATATAACGGGGATGCGGGTTCACGGTTCACGGTTGATCCGCGGCCAGCCGTCATGGACATACGGTGAGTCGGGGCTTGGCCACCGCCTGAAAGTGTTTATTTCAAGCAATAAGAGAAGGATAGACCACATGCAGACCTTTCATACCGACCTTTTATGCATCGGCGCCGGGCTTGCCGGAGAACGCGTGGCCATCGAAGCCGCCGCCGCCGGGTTCGATGTCACCTGTCTGAGCCTTGTCCCGGCCCGCCGCTCCCACTCCTCCGCGGCCCAGGGGGGCATGCAGGCGGCCCTGGGCAACTGCGCCATGGGCGAAGGGGATTCTCCGGACGTGCATTTCGAGGACACGGTCAAAGGGTCGGACTGGGGCTGCGATCAGGAAGTGGCCCGGCTGTTCTGCGACAACGCGCCCATTGCCATGCGCCAGTTGGCGGCCTGGGGCGTGCCCTGGAACCGGGTCGTGCCGGGCAAGTCCACCTATTTCAAGGGCGGCAAGCTGTTCGAGAAGGAAGAAAAGCAGGAGAAGGAAGGGCTGATCACGGCCCGGGCCTTCGGCGGTACGGCCAAATGGCGGACCTGCTATACATCCGACGGCACGGGCCATACCGTGCTCTACACCATGGACAACCGGGCCGTGCAGCTGGGCGTGGCGGTCCACGACAAGGTCGAGGCCCTCAGCCTGATCCACGACGGAGAGAACTGCCTGGGCGCGGTGGTCCGCTGCCTGAAGACCGGCGAGCTGCGCGTCTATCTGGCCCGGGTCACGCTCATCGCCACCGGCGGATTCGGCCGGATCTACCGGGAATCCACCAACGCCGTGATCAACGACGGCGGCGGCCTGATCATCGCCCTGGACACCGGAGTCGTCCCCCTGGGCAACATGGAGGCGGTCCAGTTCCATCCCACGGGCATCGTGCCCACGGACATCCTGGTCACCGAAGGCTGCCGCGGCGACGGCGGGACCCTGCTGGACAAGAACGAGCACCGCTTCATGCCCGACTACGAGCCGGACAAGGCCGAGCTGGCCTCCCGGGACGTGGTCTCCCGCTGGATGACCCACCACATGCGCCAAGGCCTGGGCGTACCCAGCCCCTACGGCGACCACCTCTGGCTGGACATCCGCCATCTTGGCTGCCATCACCTGGCTACCAAGCTGCGGGAAGTGGATGAAATCTGCAAAAATTTCCTGGGTATCGATCCCGCCAAGAACCTGATCCCTGTCCGCCCCACCCAGCACTACAGCATGGGCGGAGTGCGCACGGACAAGAACGGCCTGGCCTACGGCCTCAAAGGCCTGTTCTCAGCCGGAGAGGCGGCCTGCTGGGACATGCACGGCTTCAACCGCCTGGGCGGCAACTCCCTGGCCGAAACCGTGGTCGCCGGGATGATCGTCGGCGCTAAAGTCGTGGACTACCTCCGGGACCACCAGGTTTCCTATCCCACCGGCCTGGTCCGGGACTCCGCCGCCCAGCAGCAGGACCGGATCAAGCGGCTGATCTCCAAGGCCGACGGCAAGGAAAACGTCTTCACCGTGCGCAACTCCATGTACGACGCCCTGATGCACGGCGCTGGCATCTTCCGCAACGGCAAGGACCTGGAAGCCTGCGTCCAAACACTCCAGGAGGTCCATGAGCGGGCCAACAAGATCGGACTGCGCTCCAACGGTCGGGGTGCGAACCCGGAACTGGCTCTGGCCCTGCGCCTGCCGGGCATGGTCCGCCTGGCCCTGTGCGTGGCCCAGGGCGCCCTGCAACGCACGGAAAGCCGGGGCAGCCATGCCCGGGAAGACCACCCGGAACGCAACGACCGCGACTGGCTGGTGCGCACCCTGGCCACCTGGCAACCCGGCGCGCCCCTGCCGACCCTGAACTATGAACCGGTCTCCCAAGTCTGGTCCATCCCCCCGGGCGAACGCGGCTACGGCGGCGGCAAGATCATCCCTGCGGAGCCCAAGGAATAGCAGTCCGTTGAAAAACTCCCAATTGCTGCGTCGCTGCAAAAAGTTCAAACTCTCACGTATGAATAAATACGCTTCGACCTTGAACTTTTTTCGCTCCTTGCTCTTGGGGTTTTTGAACGGGCTGATGGATAAGGACTTTTTCAACACTCAGCTAGGCTGAAAATCGCTTTTCGACAACGCTCAAGGCCGCATCCATACTTTCATCACGTAAAACGAGGACCCGCATGGCCAGGAACCTGACTTTCTCCATTTTCCGCTACAATCCCCAGGACCCGGTCTCCGTACCGCATACGGACACCTTTGTCCTGGACGAGACCAACCACATGACCCTGTTCATCGCCCTGAACAGAATCCGCGAGGAACAAGACCCCGGCCTGCAGTTTGATTTCTGTTGCCGGGCCGGGATCTGCGGGGCCTGCGCCATGGTCGTCAATGGTCGCCCAGGTTTGGCCTGTCATACCAAGACCAAGGATCTCCCGGATGCCATCACCTTGATGCCTCTGCCCTTCTTCACCCTGGTGGGCGATCTGTCCGTGGACACGGGAACCTGGTTTCGGAACATGGCCCAGCGGGTCCGCTCCTGGGTGCATACGGACAAGGAATTCGACCCCAAGGCCCTGGAAGAGCGCATGGACAACGCCGTGGCCGAGGAAATCTACGAACTGGAACGCTGCATCGAGTGCGGCTGCTGCGTGGCCGCCTGCGGCACAGCGATCATGCGCCCCGACTTTCTGGGCGCGGCCGGGCTGAACCGTCTGGCCCGCTTTGTTCTCGACCCGCGGGACAAGCGCACGGAACAGGACTATTTCGACATCGTGGGCAACGACCAGGGCATCTTCGGTTGCATGGGCCTGCTGGCCTGCGAGGACGTCTGCCCCAAGCACCTGCCCTTGCAGGACCAGTTGGGCATGCTGCGCTGGAAAATGGGCTGGGCCGGGATCATGAATCTGTTGCCGTGGAAAAGGAAATAAGGAGACCGCCGTGCGTACCGTCACATCATCCGACATCGCGGACCGGGTCGCGGAAATGGTTGTCCGGGCCAACCGCTTCCTGCCTCCGGACGTCCTGACCGCCATCAGCCGTGCCAAGGGCAATGAAAGCTCTCCGTCGGGCAAGGAAATCCTCGGACAGCTTGAGGAAAACGCGGCCCTGGCCAGGGAAAGCGGCCTGCCGCTTTGCCAGGACACGGGCATGGCCGTCTTTTTCGTGGAACTGGGCGAACAGTGCCGGGTGGAGGGCGCGAGCCTGCGCGAGGCCATTACCCAAGGCATGGTCCGCGGCTACCAGGACGGCCTGCTGCGCAAATCCATGTGCCACCCCCTGACCCGCAAGAACACCGGCGACAATACCCCCGCCGTGATACATGTGGACCTCGTGGAGGGGGACGGCCTGAAAATTTCCTTCATGGCCAAGGGCGGGGGCAGCGAAAACATGTCCCGGGTGACCATGCTCTCCCCGGCCCAGGGCTGGAAAGGCATCAAGGAATTCGTCATCAACCGGGTGGCCGAGGCCGGTCCCAACCCCTGCCCGCCGACCATGCTGGGCATCGGCATCGGCGGCTCCTTCGAGCTGGCCCCCAAGCTGGCCAAACAGGCTCTGCTCCGCCCCCTGGATCAACCCCATCCGGACCAGGAAATCGCCCGAATGGAGCAGGAACTGCTGGACGAGATCAACTCCCTGGGCATCGGCCCCATGGGCCTGGGCGGAGACACCACCTGCCTGGGAGTGCGCATCAACATGGCCCCCTGCCATATTGCCAGCCTGCCCCTGGCCGTGAACGTTCAATGCCATTCCGCACGCCACGAGGAGGTGGAACTGTGAGCAAGGAATACCGATTACAGGCCCCTCTGCGCGACGAGGATGTGATCCAGCTCAAGGTCGGAGACCGGGTGCTGCTCTCCGGCATCATCTACACGGCCCGGGACGCGGCGCACAAAAAGATCATTCAGGCCCTGGAAAGCGGATCGGAATTGCCCTTTCCCCTCAAGGGCGCGGTCATCTACTACGTCGGCCCATCCCCGGCCCCGGAAGGCCGGCCCATCGGCTCCGCCGGTCCCACCACCAGCTACCGCATGGACAGCTACACCCCCCGGCTGCACAGCCTCGGAGTCAAGGCCACCATCGGCAAGGGCAAGCGCAGCCAGGATGTCAAAGACGCCCTGGTCCGCCACAACGCCGTCTACTTCGGGGCCACCGGCGGAGCCGGGGCCCTGCTCTCCCAACGCATCGAATCCTCCAAGATCATCGCCTTCGACGACCTCGGCCCAGAGGCTGTCCGCGAACTAGTGGTCCGGGACTTTCCTTTGCTGGTGGTCAACGACGCCTTTGGCGGCGAACTCTACGCCAAGCCGAACCTGCCCGACTAACCTTTCATAATTCGGAGGGTCGCCCATGGACGTCAAAAAAGAGGTCCGCGCCGGACTCTCAATCCAGCCATGCGCACCCTGGTCATGAACCTGACCCGCTTCGGCGACCTGTTGCAGACGCAGCCGGTCATTGCCGGGTTGCGGGACCAGGGGCGTTCCGCGGCCCTGATCTGTCTGGACAACTTTGCCGGGGCGACCAGTTTTTTGCCGGACGCGGAAGAAGTCTTCGCCCTGCCTGGGGCCGGACTGCTGGCGGACCTTGACCGCGGCTGGCCCACGGCCCTGGAACGGCTCACCGCCTGGAAACGCACGATTACCAAAGATCATTCCGCCCCGCCGCTGCTGAACCTGACCCCGATCCAAAGCGCCCGCCTGCTGGCCCGGGTTCTGACCTCCGGTCCGATCTCCGGCTTCGGCATGGATGACCAAGGCTTCGGATACTACGGCAACGCCTGGGCCGCCTTTTTGCAAACTTCCACCATGAACCGGGGATGCAGTCCGTTCAACCTGGTGGACCTGATGCTGCGCGGGGCGGATTTGCCAATATCAGGCCGCGACCTGGAGTTGGTCCACCCCGGCCCGGATGTGCTGGAACATGTTCGAACTCTTCTAGAAATGACTGCTCCGACCGCCGCTGCTTCCTCCCGCCGGGGCTACGTGGCCCTGCAACTCGGGGCCAGCGAGCCGCGCAGGCAGTGGCCGGAGGAATATTTTGCCCAGCTCGGCGGTTTGCTCTGGGAGCGGTTTGGACTCTGCCCGGTGCTCCTGGGCACGTCGGCGGAGCGTCATCTTGTGGACGGTTACGCGGCCAAGACGTCCGCCCCGTTCATCGACCTAACCGGACGGACCAGCCTGCCCGAACTGGCCGCGGCCCTGTGTCACGCCGATCTGCTGGTGACCAACGACACCGGCACCATGCATTTGGCCGCCGGTCTTGGCCGCCCCGTGGCCGCCATTTTCCTGGCCACGGCCCAACCTTGGGACACCGGGCCGTACCAGGAAAACAGCCTTTGTCTGGAACCGAACCTGGACTGCCACCCCTGCGCCTTCGGTACGGCCTGCGGCCGCCAGGAAGAATGCCGCCGCGCCATCACTCCGGAACAAGCCTTTGAGCTGATCCGAGCCCATCTCCTGCCCCAATCAGATGGGGACCAACCATCCACGGCTCATCCGAAATCCGTCCGAGCCTGGAAAACCTGTCGGGACGCACACGATTTTTTGGATTTAACGGCACTCACCGGCCAGGAACCGGACCCGCGCACCCAATGGATCCGCATCCAGCGACACTATTATCGTCAATTTCTTGACCTACAGTCCGACATTCGCTCCTCCGACCACCTTCTTTCCCTGCCCTCAGAAGCCCGAGACCAAATCCTGGCCTCCCTGGAACAGGCCGTGGCCATGCTACGTATTCTGGAAAGCCAGGCCCAGGTGCTGGCCACGGCCCCCTTGCCCAAGATCAAGCAAAAATTCCTGGCTTATTGGGAACGTCTCCAGGCCCATTGGCAAGCGGACCCGTTCTTTGCGGTCCTGGGCCGGCTGTGGCTGACGGAATCCCAGGATCAAGGCCGGGACATCGCCGGAGTTCTCCGGCTCACACGCCGCTACCTGACCCTTACTTTGGCCTGGAAGGACGCCTTTGACCGTCGCTAATTCTCGGCACGAATCTTGAATTGGAGTGGGAAATCCCTACCCACCTTCAAGGAGGTTCCTGCGATGATTATTATCGACGGTCAAAAATCTGATTTCAACATCACCAATTTTACCAACCTGGATGAACTGCTCATCGGTCTGATGAGCATGAAGCACCTGGACAATCGGATCGTGACCGACGTGCTCGTCAACGACGAGGCGTTCTCGGAGATCTATCCCCATCAGGCTGAAGACGTGGATTGCCGAGACATTCAAAAGGTCGAGATCAAGACCATGGGCGTTCCGGAGATGGGCGTGAACATCGCTCGCGAACTGTACAAGGTCATCCGCCTGATGAGCGAAGGCTCCAAGCAGGTCGCCGATCTCTTCCGTCGAGCCGACGATGCCGAGGCCCTTGAAATGTATCAGGATCTGCTGGACGTGACACGGGACTTCCTGGCCATGATCGGCGCGTTGCGCGACGAATTCGCCCTTTCGGCCAATCCGCAATTCGAGGACGCGATAAACGACCTTTCCGAGCTGTTCACGGAAATGCTGGAAGTTCAGGAGAACGAAGACTGGATTCTGCTTTCCGACCTTCTGGAGTACGAATTTCATCCGCTGGTGGAACGCTGGAAAAGCATCGTGGCCCAACTCCGGGAAGACGTCCGCAAGTCCATTCGGGAGGGATGAATGCACACCGCCGAAGTCGAATCCTATCTGGACGAGGCCCTGGATCTCGGACGACTCGAACTGCACATGCTCACCGAGGGCAATATCGAACAGGCCGAGGCCCTGGCCAATGACCGGGGCCGCCTCCTGGACATGGCCTGGCACGGTCGGGGACGCATCTCCCAGGACATCTTCCTGAACAAGATGGAACAGTTGCAGTCCGTACACAGTCAAGTCAGCGCCGAGGCCAGGCGACTGCACAAGCTGCTCAAGGACGATCTGCTCCGTACCCGCCGCCAAAGCCAGGGATACTCCGGGTACCGCAACAGCATGCCCACAGCTGCGTCGGAGGCCAGATTTATGCAGATCAAGGGGTGAAAGCCGACACGAACCGGGCCTCCATGACGAAGCAACCTGAGCAGCCCATCTCAAACCTGCCTCTTGGGTTTTATGATCTTTCCAGTGCCGAGGAAGTCAATAGACGGTGTCGTGGTCGCCGACGTTGATCGGGATTATCTCCTGCTCACGGATAAGCAGTTCCAGGGTGATGCGGCAAGAAAGGTAAATCGAGACCGAATGCAACCCGGAGTGGCGACCGCCGAGGGAATGCAGGCGCAGTGAGGGATGCCGGGGATTGGCTTCGAGCAATTGCAGGTTTTTTAGATACTGACCTTCAAGCTCCGGATGCCGCTTCAGAAAGCGTCGGGCCCGCTTTTCATACTGGTTGCTAAAAACCAGTGTCCAGCTCATTTTGCCGCCTTGATGCGCTCCAGATGTTCCGCGGCGCTCTCCTTGACGAAGCGGCCGGCGGCCAGATCATCTCTGGTTTCGGCCAGGGCGGCCTCCAGTTCGCACTCCCGCAGGTAATGGTAATAATCCATTCTCATCACCACGAAACGCTCTTTACCCCGAACCGAGATAACAGCCTCCTGCCGGGCTGACAGGGCCGCCTCAATGGCGGATGCGCCCTTGGTTTTCAGTTCATTGGCGGTAAGTGTGGGCATGGCCTGATCCCTCCAGCGCTATTGATAGCACTTGAAATAGTACTGACGAAAGCACTTCCAACCGATCAAGTCAATATTTTACCCTTTTCGATCATTGGATGCGTTTCCGTCGAACCCCGTGACAGCGAAAGAGAGTGATCACCCTCCGTCACGAAGGGTGATCACATTATGCCAAACTGCGGATTTCACGGGGTCGCGGCAGGAGGGGGCTGCCTCCAGAAATGGAGCCCCCCCTACCTTGGAAAAGAGAGTCCTAAAAATCAGCCTGCCGCGGCGATCATGTCTCGAAGGACGAACGTGGCGATGGAGAAGTAAATCAGGACACCGCCGATATCAGCGATGGAGGTGATCAGCGGGGCGCTGGCCGTGGCCGGATCCATGCGCAACTTGCTGAGAATAAACGGCAACGACATGCCCACGACGCTGCCGAACAAAACCGTGCAGACCATGGTCATGGCCACGACCACCGCCACTTCCGGTCCAGCCCGGAAGATGCCGATCATGGACACCGCCAGCCCCATGGACAGCCCCAATGCTGCGGAAACGAGGACCTCGCGACCAAGAAGGTGAAACCAGTCGGAGAGTTTCGCCTTCCCCGTGGCCAAGGCTCGAACCATCAGCGTCGCCGCCTGACTGCCGGCGTTTCCGCCGGAGTCGATCAGCAAGGGCAAAAAGAAAACCAAGGCGATCACCGCCTCGATGGTGTCCTCAAAATAGGCAATGCCCGCACCGGAAAAGATGTTCATGAACACCAAGATCAGCAGCCAGGGAATGCGCTTGGAGAACATCATCCAGAAGCTCGCGTC
This sequence comes from Desulfonatronum thiodismutans, assembly GCF_000717475.1. Taxonomy (NCBI): domain Bacteria; kingdom Pseudomonadati; phylum Thermodesulfobacteriota; class Desulfovibrionia; order Desulfovibrionales; family Desulfonatronaceae; genus Desulfonatronum; species Desulfonatronum thiodismutans. Next base: position 132,555 of record NZ_JPIK01000020.1, on the reverse strand, counting down.
ACGCATGTTGATGGAGGCCAGCCCAGGCGGAGCCTTATGGCCCAAACCACCCATCTTGTGAAAGTCCTCGGTGGTTTCCTCAACCATCACGTCATGAACGTCGTCAAAAGTGACGATCCCGGCCAGGGCCTCGTTGCCGTTGATCACCGGAATGGCCAGCAGATCATACTTGTTCAGCTTCCGAGCCACTTCTTCCTGATCTTCCCCGGCATGCACATGGACCGGCTTTTCCTGCATGATTTCATGCACATGCATTGCTGGTTTCGCCGTGATCAAATTGCGCAGGGACACGGCGCCCAGAAGTCGACGCTGGGCATCAATGACATAGATGGTATAGATCGTCTCCTTGTCCGGAGCCTCCAGGCGAACCTTTTCCAGGGCCTGCTGGACGGTCATATCCGGGGTCAAGGTGACGTATTCCGAGGTCATGATCGCCCCGGCCGTCCCTTCGGCGTAGGAACCGAGTTTGCGGATGTCCTCCCGTTCCACTTTGGCCATCAGGCCGAGAACCGTCTCTCCACGGTCTTCGGGTAATCGTTTGAACAGGTCGACCCGGTCGTCCGAGGGCATGTGGTTCATGATCTCGGCCAGTTGTCGATCCGGCATGGCCTTGGAAAGTTGGGACTGTTCGTCGTGGTCCAGACGGCAGACGATGTCCGCGGCGATCTCGCTGCCGATGATTTCGAGGATGCGGAGCTGTTCCTTGCGGGGAAAGCTGGGCAGGTAGGCCGCCAAGTCCATCGGGTGCAGGGAATCGCAGAACTCCCTGGTTTCCTGGTCCCGGTTCTCGGCGAGGTACTTCGAGATTGTGGTGAAAATCGTGGCCTTGTTCATGACTCGTCTCCTTGGCGGAGCCCGTCCGGCGGACGGGGACGCGAGTCATTCAGGCCCTAGCGAAAAAAAGGCGTGAAACTACTCAGGAGGTCGCCGTCCACGCGGAGCGCGTCCGGTTGAATGGGTGGTAGATCATTGGTGATCCGTAGCGCTGAATGCGCCTGGGAGGGCCTTCGTCCATTGCAATGATGCTCCTGGTTGCGGTTGAAAAAGATGGGAACCGAACAAGCGGTCTCCGAAAAAAAGGGCGTGTACAAGCACGCCCTCGAAAAGTCAATTTGTGGGAACTCAGTCGGCGGCGTACGCCTGAACCGTGTTGCGCAGCAGTTGGGCGATGGTCATCGGGCCGATTCCGCCGGGAACCGGGGTGATTGCCGCGACCCGGTCGCGTAGCGCGTCGAAATCCGCGTCGCCCACCAGCCCTTGATCCGTGCGGTTGATGCCCACGTCCACCACCACGGCCCCGGGGGCGACCATATCCGCTGTGGCGAATCGCGGTCGGCCCACAGCCAGGAACAAGAAATCCGCCCTGCGCATTTCGCCCGCCAAATCCGGTGTCCGGGAGTGACACAAGGTCACCGTGGCGTTGCCCTGGGCACCAGGCTGCGCCAGCAACAGGGCCAGCGGCTTGCCCACGATGTTGCTGCGGCCCACGACCACGGCCTTTTTCCCGGCTACGCTCAGGTCGTACCGGGCCAGCAGCTCCAGAACCCCGGCGGGCGTGCAGGGCCGCAGCCCAGGCAGGCCCAGGGTCAGCCGGCCCATGTTCTCGGGGTGAAAGCCATCCACGTCCTTCTTCGGGTCGATCAGCTCCAGACAGCGCTGAGCTTCCAACCCTCTCGGCAACGGCAGTTGCAGCAAAATGCCATGGATGGACCGGTCCGCGTTCAGATCGCGAATCAGGCCTTCCAGGTGATCCTGGGACACGTCCACGGGAAGACGCAGACTTCGGGACGCAATGCCCACCTCGGCGCAGGCCCGTTCCTTATTGCGTACATAAACCTGGGAGGCCGGGTCCTCGCCCACCAGGATCACGGCCAACCCCGGAGGCAAATCGCGGGAAGCGGCCAACTTGGCCGCTTCCCGTCTCAGTTCCTCGCGAATGGTCGCCGCCGTCCGCTTGCCGTCCAGCAGCACCGCGCTCACGCGTCGTCCTCTTCCGTTTCAACGTCCAGCCACTGGGCGATCATGCTCGGGCCGAAATACGCGCCCTGCTCTTCCAGCACCTCTTCGATGCGCAGCAATTGATTGTATTTGGCCAGCCGGTCGGAGCGGCACAAGGAACCGGTCTTGATCTGACCGGAGTTCAGGCCCACGGCCAAGTCGGCGATGAAGGCGTCCTCGGTTTCCCCGGAGCGGTGGGAAATAACCGTGCCGTAGGAAGCGGACTTGGCCAGTTCAATGGTGTCCAGGGTTTCAGTGACCGTACCGATCTGGTTCAGCTTGATCAGAATGGCGTTGGCGATGCCTTCCTGGATGCCCTCGGCCAGGATGTCCGGATTGGTCACGAAGATGTCGTCGCCCACGATCTGGATTCGATCCTCAAAAGCCAGGGTCATCTTCCGCCAGCCGTCCCAGTCACCCTCGGCATGGCCGTCTTCAATGGAGATCAAAGGAAATTCCTGAGTAAACTGACTGTAGTAGTCGATCAATTCTTCCGGGGACAATCGCAGATTCTCGCCGCTGAGCACGTACTTGCCGTCCTTGTAGAACTCCGAGGCAGCGGAGTCGATGGCCAAAGCGATCTCCACGCCCGGCTGGTACCCGGCGGCATCGATGGCCCGCATGATGTACTGGAAGGCTTCCTTGTGGCTCTTGAGATTCGGCGCAAAGCCTCCCTCGTCGCCCACCGAGGTGATGTGTTTGTCCTTGGTCAGAATGCTTTTCAAGGCATGGAACGTTTCCGCGCCCATGCGCAGGGCTTCGGAAAAGGACTCGGCTCCCAGGGGCAGGATCATGAATTCCTGGATGTCCAGGTTGTTGGGCGCGTGGGCTCCGCCGTTCATGATGTTCATCATCGGCACCGGCAGAATTTTGGCGTTCACCCCGCCCAGGTACTGGAATAACGGCAAACCAAGGTAATTGGCGGATGCCCGTGCCGTGGCCATGGACACGCCCAGCAGAGCGTTGGCCCCCAGCCTGGATTTATTCTCCGTGCCGTCCAGATCCAACAGAGCCTGGTCCACCTTGAGCTGGCTCAAGGCATCCAGCCCGATCACCGCGTCCGCGATCTCCTCGCGGACATGCTCCACCGCGGTCATCACGCCCTTGCCGCCGTAGCGGCGCGGGTCGTTGTCGCGCATCTCCAAGGCTTCCCTGGTACCGGTGGATGCTCCGGAAGGCACGGCCGAACGCCCGGTGGCACCGGACTCCAGGGCGACTTCCACCTCCACCGTGGGGTTTCCGCGGGAATCAAGAATTTCTCTGGCCCAAACGCCGACAATGGTGCTGCTCATACTCGTACTCCTTTTCGTAACATGTGTGCATTATCCAAAGAGGTCTTCATCAGTCCTCGCATCAACAAGTCCGGTTGATGGTGATCAATCCCGGTACAAACCTCCACCAGCGTCTTTGCCGGCCCGCCGGTGACCACCACCTCCACGGGCGGGGCCAACTGGGTCTTCAAACGGACGCACAGCCCCTCCACCATGGCGGCGAACCCGAAGACCATCCCGTGACGGAGACTATCCGCCGTGCTCCGGCCAATACGGGGACCGGGCTCAACTCCGTCCAGGGCGATGGTCGGCAGCTTGGCGGTTTTCGAAGCCAGGGCCGCGGCAGAGGAATACAAGCCGGGACAGATCAATCCGCCTAAATAGGCGCTATCCTGAATACAGTCAAAGGTCGTGGCTGTTCCGAAATCCACAACGATCAACGAACGACTGGGAAAAAGTGACCGTGCCGCGTACCCGGCTACCAACCGGTCCGCGCCCACCTCGTGAGGCCGGGCATAACGGTTCTCCAAAGGCAAAGGCAGGTCTTCGGGCACGAAATAGACCGGACAGCCGCAGAACCGCTCCCCCGCGGCCCGGGCCAGTTCGCCCACCGGCGGCACCACGGAACAGACCAGCCACCCGGACATATCCCCCGGACGTAGTCCGTGCAGACCGAGAATCTGCACGATCCGCAGTCCCCAGGCATCAGAAGTGGAATCCCGACTGGTAGGCAGACTGTACGTCCCAAGAATCGTATCGTCGCGCACCACGCCGATCTTGGTGTTCGTGTTGCCGATGTCCAGCAAAAGCAGATGAGGCATGGAAAAAAAGGGCAGGATTTTGATGGTTGAAGAAGGGAAATCAATGAATGAAAAGCCGGGAAATGACAAGGGGCGGCCCGCCTCGGACACGCCAGAACAAAGCGGCCTCGACACGAAACCGTGCCAAGGCCGCTGATTCATGAATCCCGATTACCGGGCACGGTGTTTATTGTGCGCGGCGATTCAAGTCCCAGACCAGATCCGCTTCCGGAAGCAGCGGGAGATACCCCAACCACTTGTGGGAATCCAGGTGCTCCTGGCTTTGTTGCAGCTTGCGGCTGTGCTCCGTGATCGGCGGGACGATGTCCTTGATGTCGCCTTCCAGGTTCCGGGCTATGCCGTAGTTGGTAGCCTGCATGGCGTAGTTCACGGCCTCTTGACTGGCCTGCTGCGAGCGGGCCAGTGTTTCCAGGGCCTTGGCCGGGTTGTGGAAGCCGGCGCTGTTTTCCGCGGAGACCCAGTCCCAGAACATGCCGCCCTTGCGGACTCGCTCGCGAGCCTGGATCATCAGTTGATCAAAGTCCGGACGCTTATACCCGGCGTATTCACTGGCCAAGCGCACGGCCTCGTGAGCTTTCACCGATAGCTCCTGAGCGGCCAGCAACTGATCCCAGGTCCGCTTCTGGGTGTAGATCACCCGTTCCTTCAGGTACTCCGGAGACTTGTCCGCATGGCACTGCCCGCAGGCGCTCTTGATCATTTCCGGAGATTTCAGCGGGGAGGTCCAGCGATGCGAAGAAATTTTCTTCTTGCCGTCCAGCCGACGGTAGTTCATGTGGCAGTCCGCGCAGGCCACGCCGGCAGCTCCGTGCGGGCCGTCATACCAGGTTTCATACTCGGGGTGTTGGATTTTGATCATCGGCGTGTCGGAAACCGCGTGGGTCCAGTCGATGAAATGCCCTTCAAACCCCTCGCGAGTGGTGGAGCCGTGATCCTTATAATATTCATAGACATTCTCGGGATCCATGCCCAGATCCCAGGGAAAGACCGGCTTAGCCGCGGCGCCGAACTTCTTGTCCTGGAAATAGTATTCCACGTGGCACTGGGCGCAAACCAGGGAGCGCATCTCGTTGCGTGAGGCTTCGCGCCAATCCTTGCCCTGACGCTTCAAGGCCGCATCCAGCGGAACGCTGGTGATCCGCAGGTCCATGGTTTGCGGATCATGGCAGGTGGCGCAACCGATGGTGTGGTCGTCCATGTCCACTTCCTCGCGAAACTGGTGGAACTCCATGGCCCAGAATTCATCGCCGTACTCGGGAATCCACTCCACCATCTTGGTGGTCTTGCAGTTGTAGCAAGTGGAGGGGAGACCAGCCTGCTCACTGTAGCGATTGATCCGGTCGATATCCAAAACGTCGTGCAGGGCGTAAGTATGCCCGCGGGCCCGGTTGTATTCGTAGCTGAAGGGATACCCCATCCAGAGGTTCTTCAGATAGGGCTGACAGTATTTCCAGCCTTTGGGCGGATCCTCGCACAAGTGTTTTTCATGAGGGATCGAGCCGGAATACTCGGTCATCTGGCTGTCGTCGTTGTTTTCCAGGAACGTGCGGTAGTGAACGGGAAAAAACTCTTCAAACGCGCTGTTCTTGATTTCCGTGGCCGACAGCGTGGTCGTGTAAGACGGCGTGACCGGCTCAGGCACCTCAGTACAGCTCACCAGGGCCATGGCCCCAAGGGCCGCGGCCGCGCAACAGACCATGACAAGCATTCTATTCATCCGACACCCTCCTTTCGGAAATCGGTAATTTGGACATGTGCGGCACGGAACGGTGACAGTCCGTGCAGTATGGTTTGGCTTCGATCATCTTTTCGGAAACGTTCAGGATCGTCATGGAGTGACATCGAATGCAACTCTCATTGACCACGTCCTTGGTTTTGTCCGTCGTGTGAATGACGTCGAAAACATCACCCAACGTGTTTTGATAGAAATCCTTGGTCCCCGCCCTGGCCTTGAATATAATCTTGGGAACCCCCGTCTCCGGGGCATGGCATTCGTTGCAGGCCAGGTTGGCGTGGGGGGACACTTGATGCGTCCGAACGGCCTCGTACATCACGTGGCAACTGCCGCAAAACTCCGGCTGATCCGTGACCTTCATGGAAAAGGCCATTCCGGCATACAGCCCGGCACCGACGAGCAGTAGCACGAGTACGGCAACCTTTCCTCTACCGGGGGGTTGTACCATGATCCACCTCCAAGGATGACGGGTGAGAGATTCGCATTCCAGTTGGTACGAACTCACTTTTCCCTAGATTAAGCATGAAACAAAAATGTAGGTCAAGAAATAATTTAGTATCGAAAATTTGGTACAAATTGCCTTGGCCTTCTCTTTCCGTCGGCCATAGCCGTCACTGCCGTGGATTTAGAACATGTTTCGACAGGCCATGAGGAGTCTGGATCGACCGCCAGACTTGTTCGTCACGCCGATCTTCGGCAAGGTAGCGAAAAAGCGCATTGGCTCAGATGCTGACACTTGCGCCCCAGCACCCGATCTTTCGAGACTTTTTCAAAGCCAGGAGGAATTACCATGTACCGCCCGTTACCCACACCGGAAGAAATGGCCCGTTGGGACTCCACGGCCCAGCGCGACTATGGTCTGCTGCAGGAACTGCTCATGGAAAACGCCGCCAGGGAGGCTTTGGGCGTTCTGCTTCGGGAATTCGGACCGGTTGAGGGAAAACAGGTCGTGCTTTTGGCCGGTCCGGGCAACAACGGCGGGGACGCCTTTGCCCTGGCCCGGTACCTGGCCGACCACGGCGCCAGGGTCAGCACGTTTCACGTCAAGCCGCCCGAGGCCTATACCGGCGCGGCCGCCTACCACCTGGACCTGCTGAACAAGCTGCGCCTGCCTTTGGTCCCGTTGCCCGACGCCCACATCGACCATCTGCGCCGACCGGACATTCTGGTGGACGGCTTGCTGGGCACCGGCTTCCAGGGGGAGTTAAGGACGGAGTACCGGCAATGGATCGAATACATCAACCGCCTGCCCAAGGAAGTCTTCGTCCTGTCCCTGGACATCCCCACGGGTTTGAACGGGCTGACCGGACGCCCTTCGCCCATTGCCGTCAAGGCTTCGGCCACGGTCAGCTTCGAGGCGACCAAGCTCGGCCCGGCCCTGCCGGAAGCCGCCCCGTACGTGGGCCGGGAACGTGCCCGCCCCATCGGGATTCCGTTTCGGGTTAAACAGGCCCAGCCGCCTGGACAATTCCTGCTGGAGCGTGACGTTCTGAACCTGCTTCCTCCTTCCGAAGACCTGCTGCACAAGGGCACGGCCGGGCATGTACTGGTGGTCGGAGGTTCTCCGGGGTTGACCGGGGCCCCTCTGCTCTCGGCCCTGGCCGCCCTACGCTGCGGAGCCGGACTATCCTCCGTGGCCTGTCCGGCTGAGCTTGCCAGTGAAATCAAGGCCGGGTGTCCCGAGGTGATGCTCCTGCCCCTGGGCCGCGGGACCTCCTGGAGCCGGGACTGTGTCGACGACCTGTCCGAAGCTCTCGCCCGCTTCAACTCGCTGATTCTCGGCCCGGGACTCGGTCGCTCTCCGGAGGCGGCTGCCTTTTGCCAAGCCCTTTTAGCCCTCGACCTGCCTCCCCTGGTTGGCGACGCGGACTTCCTGTACGCTTTGGCCCAAAACCAGGACCTTTTTACCCAACTTCCGCTGAACTCCATCCTCACCCCCCACCCTGGCGAAATGGCGATGCTCAGCGGGCTGTCCATTGAGCAGGTCCAGGCAAACCGAATTGAAACGGCCCGGGAATACGCCCGGAAATGGAACGTCATCCTGGTGCTTAAGGGGGCCGGAACGGTCATTGCCTCCGGCGAAGGGGCCGTGTATGTATCCCCATTTGCCTGCCCAAACTTGGCGGTGGGAGGTTCCGGCGACGTACTTTGCGGCGTCCTGGGTGCCCTGCTGGCCACGGGCCTCGACCCGCTGTCCGCCGCCAACGCGGGCGTGTACTGGCACGGCCTGGCGGGTATGGAATTGAGGAAACGCTTTCCCCGGCGAGGCAATCTGGCTCGGGAGATCGCGGATATGCTGCCACATGTAGTGGCCTGAACAATACGGAGCAGAGAGGAGGCGCACAGGATGCGGACAGCCAAGGACATCATGACCCGGGACGTGGTCACCGTGACACCGGATACGGACGTCAACGCGGCGGCCAAGATTCTTTTGGAAAGGGACTTCAACGGCCTGCCCGTGCTGGATGATCACGGCAAGCTGGTGGGCGTTCTCTGCCAAAGCGATCTCGTGGTCCAGCAACGCGAATTCCCCCTGCCCTCGTTTTTCACCCTGCTGGGCGGCTTCGTGGCCCTGACCTCCCTGAGCCAGCTCCAACGCGCCGTGGACAAGATGGCCGCCACCAAGGTCAGCCAGGCCATGACCCCGGACCCGGTCAGCGTCTCACCGGATACGCCGGTCAACAAGCTGGCCGACCTGATGGCCGAAAAGAAATATCACACCATCCCGGTGCTGGAAGAGGGAAAGCTGGTCGGCGTGGTGGGCAAGAAGGACATTCTTCGCCTTCTGGCCAGTTCCGAGGAATAAATCAGCGAAAACCACGCCAACCGAACCACCCGCCTCGCTTTGAGGCCCTCTCCACCAATGCCTTCACCGCCGTCACCGCTTCATCTCCACCTCAAGGATCACGAAGCCACCATTGCCTTGGGCGTCTGCTTTGTCGAGGCCATGCGAGCCTTGGGCGTGTATCCGGCGCTGTTACTGGACGGCGAGTTGGGGGCGGGGAAGACCACGTTTACCCGGGGCGCGGTTCAGGCTCTGCCCGGCGGGGACGAGGCCGAGGTGGCCAGCCCCAGCTTCAATTACCTGAACGTCTACCCCACTGAGCCGGAAACGTATCATTTTGATTTTTACCGGCTGCAAGACCGGGGATTGGACGACGAATTGTTCTGCGCCCTGCACGAACCGGCCCGACTGGTCATCGCGGAATGGGCCTCTTACTGTCGGTCCGGCGACCTGCCCGGAGATCACTTGGCCGTATTGTTCACCGCGCGACCGGATGCTCGTGAGGCGACCATCCGAGCCCGAGGCGCAACCGCCGAACGGGTGCTCTGTCGCCTGCGCGACAGCCTTTCCACTCATTTTCCGTTTCACGACGCCCTGCAAGGAGGAGATCCGAAATGCGGATCGTAGTTCAGAAGTTCGGCGGCACGTCCGTGGCCAACCTGGAGTGCATGCGCCAGGTCATGGCCAAAAACAAGAAAGTTCTGGACCAGGGAGCCAAGCTGGTGGTGGTCCTTTCGGCCATGGCCGGGGAAACCAATCGGCTCCTGGGCATGGCCAAGCAATGGAGCACCCGCCCCGATCCCTGGGAACTGGACGCCCTGGTGGCCACCGGGGAGCAGGTTTCCGTGGCTCTTTTCGCCATGCTGCTCAAGGACCACGGCATCCGGGCCCGTTCCGTGCTCGGCCATCAGGCTGAAATCCTGACCGACTGCTCCGCCGGACGGGCCAGGATTCTGGGGATCAACACCGAGCGACTCATGGAACTGCTGGAAAAGCACGACGTTCTGGTGGTCGCGGGCTTCCAGGGCTGCGACATCCGTCAACGCATCACCACCCTGGGCCGGGGAGGCTCGGACACCTCGGCCGTGGCCATGGCCGCCGCGCTGCATGCTGATCTGTGTGAAATCTTCACGGACGTGGACGGCGTGTACACCACGGACCCGAACATCTGTCCCAAGGCCCGCAAGATCAACCGGATCACCTATGACGAGATGCTGGAGATGGCCAGCATGGGGGCCAAGGTGCTCCAGATCCGGTCTGTTCAGTTCGCAAAAAAATATTCGGTCCCGGTGCATGTCCGCTCCACGTTTTCCGACGAACCGGGAACCATTGTCACCAAGGAGGAGGAAGGCATGGAAGAAGCGCTGGTGTCCAGCATCGCCTACGACAAGGATCAGGCCAGGGTCACCCTGATGGACGTGTACGACGAACCGGGCGTGGCCGCGACGATCTTCGCGCCCATTTCCGACGCGGACATCGTCGTGGACATGATCGTCCAGAACCCCAGCCGGGAGGGCCTCACGGACATGACCTTCACCGTGCCCCGGGGCGACCTGGACGGGACCATCCGCATCCTGGAGCGCATGAAGACCGAGATCGGGGCCCCGGCCGTGGTCTCCGACGCCCATGTCAGCAAGGTCTCCATCATCGGCGTGGGCATGCGCAACCACTCCGGCGTGGCGGCCATGGCTTTCACGGCCTTGAAGAACGAGGGCATCAATATTTTGATGATCAGCACCTCGGAGATCAAGATTTCCATTCTTCTTGACGAAAAGTACACCGAACTGGCCGTGCGCACCCTGCACGAGGCCTTTGGCTTGGACAAGCCGGCAACTCCGACGCACTGTGAGCAGACATGACCGCCATCAGCATCTACGACACCACCCTGCGCGACGGGGCCCAGTCCGAGGACCTGCATCTCTCCACTGAAGACAAAATCCGCATCGCTCGAAAACTGGACGAGTTGGGCATTGCCTACATCGAGGGCGGCTGGCCCGTATCCAACCCCACGGACCTGCATTTTTTCAAGGACATCAAGAACTACGACCTGAAAACCGCCCGGGTGGCCTGTTTCGGCAGCACCCACAACCCCAAGGGTTCGCCGGACAACGACCCCAACCTGAAGGCCGTGCTCCAGGCGCGGACCGAGGTGGTCACCCTGTTCGGCAAGACCTGGGACATCCACGTCCAGGAGGCCCTGCGCACAACCCTGGAGCACAACCTGGAGATTATCGCCGGCTCGCTGGCCCATGTCCGCCCGGAGGTCAAGGAGCTGTTTTTTGACGCCGAGCACTTCTTCGACGGCTTCAAGGCCCAGCCCGAGTACGCGCTGCATTGCCTGCGCAAGGCCTGGGAGGCCGGGGCGGACGTCCTGGTGCTCTGCGACACCAACGGCGGCTGCCTGCCCCAGGAAATCGGGGAAATCGTAACCCGGGTCCAGGAGGCCCTGCCCGGAGCCAAGCTGGGCATCCACACCCACAACGATTCCGAAACCGCGGTGGCCAGCTCGCTCATCGCCGTGGCCAACGGCGCGGTCCAGGTCCAGGGAACCATCAACGGCTACGGGGAACGCTGCGGCAACGCCAACCTCTGTTCCGTGATTCCCAACTTGGAACTGAAAATGGGCTGCACCTGCCTGCCCGAGGGCCACTTGCCCCTGATTACGGCCACGGCCCATTTCGTCTCCGAAGTGGCCAACCTGAAGCCTTTTTTGCGCCAGCCCTTTGTGGGCAACTCCGCCTTTGCCCACAAGGGCGGCATCCATGTCAGCGCGGTGACGCGCAACCCCATGACCTACGAGCACATCCAGCCGGAACTGGTGGGCAACAAACAGCGCATTTTGCTCTCGGACCTGGCCGGGCGCAGCAACATCCTGTTCAAGGCCAAACAGTTCGGCTTTCACCTGGAAAAGGACGACCCCTTTGTCTCCGAGCTGCTGGCCGAGATCAAGCAGCGGGAAAGCACCGGCTACGAATACGCCGCGGCCGAGGCCTCCTTTGAGCTGCTCCTGAACCAGACCCTGGGCCGGATGCGCCGCTATTTCAGCCTGCTCAGCTTCCGGGTCATCGACGCCCGCCACGAAGACCAGGCCCAGCCCTGGGCCGAAGCCACGGTGATGCTCAAGGTCGGCGGAGTGGTGGAACACACCGCCGCGGCCGGGCAAGGCCCGGTCAACGCCCTGGACCATGCCCTGCGCAAGGCCCTGGAGCGCTTCTACCCCAACCTCAAGGAAATGCGCCTCGTGGACTTCAAGGTCCGGGTGCTCTCCGGGCGCTCCGGAACGGCCTCCCATGTCCGCGTGCTCATCGAGTCCGGCGACGCCCACTCCAGCTGGATCACCGTGGGCGTATCCCACAACATCATTGAAGCCAGCTGGCAGGCCCTGGAAGATTCCATGAACTACAAGCTGTTCAAGGACGACCAGCGCAAACTGGAGCAGATCACCACGGAAAAATAGGATGTTTTCCCTGGCATGGCCGGAGCGCGACATGTTGTAGGGGCACGGCGCGCCGTGCCCCTACGGCAGAGACAATATACGAAGAAAGGGGGCCGAGGACATGCATGTCCTCGGCCCCCTTTCTTCGTGGAAAAAAAGGCGTTGCCGCCTCAGTCCCCCATCCGTCTCTTTCTTCGCTCTTTCACCTTTTCCTCTTCCTCCTGGCGCAAGGCCCGCCGCAACACCTTGCCCACCAGGGTCTTGGGCAGTTCGGTGCGGAACTCCACCCGGCGGGGGACTTTGTATTTGGCCAGTTTTTTGGAACAGAACTCGATGATTTCCGATTGCTCGATCACTTCGCCGTCTTTGGGCACGATGAAGGCCTTGACGATTTCCCCCCGTGTGGGATGGGGGATGCCCACGGCCACGGCCTCCTTGACCTTGGGGTGCTCGAAGAGTACCTCGTCCACGTCCCGGGGATAGACGTTGTAGCCTCCGGTGATGATCAGATCCTTTTTCCGATCCACGATGAAACAGAACCCGTCCTCGTCCATGTAGGCGATGTCCCCGGTGTACAGCCAGGTATTGCGGATGGTGGAGGCGGTCTCGTCGGCCCGGTTCCAGTAGCCTTGCATGACCTGATGGCCCCGGATCACCAGTTCGCCCAGCTTGCCCGTGGGCACGGGTACGGCCCCGCCTTCCATGTCCACGATGGCCGCTTCGGTGCCGGGCAGGGGAATGCCGATGGAGCCGGGCTTGTGCTTGCCGTCCAGGGGGTTGAGATGGGTCACCGGCGAGGCCTCGGTCAGGCCGTAGCCTTCGATGATCTCAGCCCCGGTCAATTTCTGAAATTTCTGCATGACTTCCACGGGCAGCGGCGCGGAGCCGGAAATACAGTAGTTAATGGAAGACAGCTTGAACTTGGCGAGATTCTTGTGCTGGACCATGGCCACGAAAATGGCCGGGACGGCCGGGAATATCGTGGGCTTGTACTTCTGAATGGCCTTGAGCAGATCGGCCACCACCAGCCTCGGAAAGGGGATGATGGTCGCGCCCAGGGCCACGGCGAAGTTCATGCAGACCGTCAGGCCGAAAATATGAAAAAACGGCAGCACGGCCAGCAGAGTGTGCCGGGACTTCGTGAGTTTGGGCAGCATGGCCAGGCACTGCTGGACATTGGCGGTCAGGTTGGCATGGGACAGCATCACTCCCTTGGGCACGCCGGTTGTCCCGCCGGTGTACTGAAGCATGGCCAGATGGTTGCGCGGATCGTCGACGACCTGGCTGTAAACCTCCCGCCCTTTGACGATCTCTTTCCACGGAAGTATCGCGTTGTCGTCGTAAGGGACGTCCTTGCCCAGGCCCTGCTTCCAGGCCTTGAGCTTGTAGACTTGGCGCAGGGGGAAACCCAGGGCGTCGGCAATGCTGGCGACGATGATCTTTTTCAGATGCACGCGCCGCCGCAACCCCGAGACCTTGGACCAGAGCAGATCCAGAGTGACCAGAAACTCCGCGGAGCTGTCAGAAATCTGGTCTTGCAGCTCGTTTTCCATGTACAGAGGATTCATCATCACCACCACGCCTCCGGCCTTGAGGATGGCGAAGTAGGTGATCAAGGTCTGGGGCAGGTTCGGCAGAAGCACAGCCACCCGAGTCCCCGCGGTCAGCCCCAGTCGCCGCAGATTCGCGGCCATGACGCCGGTCAAACGATCGAACTCAGCGTAGGTTATGGACCAGTTCTGAAAGACAATGGCCTTGCGTTGAGGACTATTCCGGGCCGACCGGGCCAGCAGTTCATGGATGGCCATGGCTTCCGGTTCAAACGGGGTGGGGACTTCGGGGTCATAGAATTTTCGCCAGGGGCTCGGAACGTCGATCATTGTCACCTCGTAATGGCTGGATTCGATGGCCGCGTATTGCGCGACCGCTCTGAAAGGAAGAGGACTTCCCGAAAGGGAAGTCCCATAACTTCACGTTCCAGAGCTAGTATCGACTTCATTCGTTCAGGGCAATGCTTTCGCCAAACGGAAAACAGCGTCGAATGCATTGATGACCGGGGAATAACAAGGTTCCGGGATCAAAGCAGACAGGCTTGCGGGTCCACGCCCCAGATGTTCCGGGCGTAGTCCATGACCGAACGGTCGCTGGAGAACTTGCCCATGTTGGCGGTGTTCAGGATAGAGCGTCGGGTCCATTCGTCCTGGTCTCGGTAGAGTGCGCTGACCTGTTCCTGGCACTCCACATAGGCCCGGTAGTCCGCCAGGACGCAGAAGTAGTCGCCATGATGCAGCAAGTTGTCGATGATCGGCGCAAAAAGGCCGTGGTTGTGAGCGGAGAAGACATTGCCGGAAATCATGGACAGCACCTGCTTCAGTTCCGGATCGTTTTCGCAGAACTGCCAGGGATTGTATCCGCCGCGACGCAGGGCCTTGATCTCATCGGCTGTGCGGCCGAAGATGAACATGTTCTCCGCCCCGATCTCCTCCAGCATTTCCACGTTGGCCCCGTCCAGGGTACCGATGGTCAGGGCCCCGTTGATGGCGAACTTCATGTTTCCGGTCCCCGAGGCTTCGTAGCCGGCCGTGGAAATCTGCTCGGACAATTCCGTGGCCGGGATAATCCGCTCGGCCTGGGATACGCAATAGTTTGGCAGAAAAACCACTTGCAGCCGACCGGCCACGTCCGGATCGGGGTTGACCACGTCGGCCACGCCGTTGATCAGCCGGATGATCAGCTTGGCCATGAAATAGGCCGGCGCGGCCTTGCCTCCGAAAAACACGGTCCGGGGAACGAAGTTCCCCCGAGGATCGGCCTTGATCCGGTTGTAGAGTGTGATCACGTGCAGCACGTTGAGCAGTTGGCGCTTGTATTCGTGGATGCGCTTGACCTGAACGTCGAACATGGCGTCCAGATTGCATTCAAAGCCCAGTTTGCGGGTCACATAGGCCGCCAAGCGCTCCTTGTTGGTCCGTTTGACGTCGCGCCATTTGGCCCGAAAGGCCGGGTCTTCGGCATGAGGGACCAGATCTCGCAACCGGTCCAGATTATAGAGCCAATTGCCGGAAACTTTTTCCGAGATCAACTCCGCGAGGCCGGGATTGCACTGGTTCAGCCAGCGCCTCGGGGTGACGCCGTTGGTTACGTTGCGGAATCGGCCCGGAAACACGGCGTGGAACTCCGGAAACACTTCAGCCTTGATGATCTCCGTATGCATGGCCGCCACACCGTTGACCGAAAAGCTGCCCACGATGGCCAGATTGGCCATGCGCACGGCTTTTTCCGGGTGTTCCTGAATGATGGACAGCCGGGACTTGCGGGCGCTCGGGTCGGGATGGCCGTCGTCGAGCCCGTCCAGCCACTGCATGAAGCGATGGTTGATCTCGTAGATGATCTCCATGTGCCGGGGCAGAACCCGCTGGATCAACGAACAGGGCCAGCTTTCCAGAGCTTCGGGCAGGATGGTGTGGTTGGTGTAGGCGAAGACACGGGTGCACAAATCCCATGCCGTGTCCCAGTCTAAGAGTTCCTCGTCCACCAGGATGCGCATAAGTTCGGGAATGGCGATGGTCGGATGGGTGTCGTTGAGCTGGATGACCACCATTTCCGGGAGTTTATCGAACGTGCTGAACTTCTTTTTGTATCGACGCAGAATGTCTTCCAGGGACGCGGCCACGAAAAAGTACTGCTGGCAGAGCCGGAGCACCCGGCCATGGAGCTTGTCGTCGCTGGGATAGAGCACCTTGGAGATGGTCTCGTCCCGGATCTTGGCCTCCAGCGCGCCGATATAGTCTCCGGTATTGAAGAACTCCAGGTTGAATTCCGTGTCCGACTTGGCGGCCCACAGCCGCATGTTGATGGCCCGACCGTTGCGATACCCCGGAACGAGCAGGTCGCAAGCCATGGCCAGAACCTTTTCCGTGTCCACCCAGTCGTGACGCAATCGGCCCTGGTCGTCCACCCAGGTCCGGACCTTGCCGAAGAAATTGACCGCCTTCATGAACCGGGCCCGGTCGAACTCCCAAGGGGTGCCGTGCTTGGTCCAATTGTCCGGCTGCTCCACCTGGGCCCCGTTTTCGATGGTCTGGTGAAACATGCCGTAATCGTAGCGGATGCCGTAGCCGTAACCGGAAATACACTGGGTGGCCATGGAGTCCAGATAGCAGGAGGCCAAACGTCCCAGACCGCCGTTCCCCAGTCCGGCGTCCCATTCCACTTCGGCCACGTTTTCCAGGTCCAAGCCGAATTCGGACAGGGCCTCCTTGGCCAAATCGTGTAGCCCCAGACAATGCAGGCTGTTCAACAGCGACTTGCCGTGCAGATATTCCATGGACAGGTAATACACCCGCTTGGCCTGTTCATTGTAATATGAACGCTGGGTTTTGATCCATTGCGCGATCATCCGGTCGCGGATGGCCAGAGCCAAGCCGTTATAATAGGTGAAATCGTTGGGTCGGGCATAGTCGTTACCCAGGCTGGTCACTACATGCCGCACAATGTCGCGCTTGAGCCCCTCCACGGTGTCGTCGCCGTGCAAATCGCCGTCCCACTGAACAAGGCGACTTTTTCGGTCCGGGGAGGCCACCACTTCTGCTTTGCCCTTATTTTTTTTGGCCATGGAATTGTCCTTGGTTTGTGCAACTACTCAGCTAAATCGAAGAAGGCCTGGATACCGGCCTTCGCCGGTATGACTAACGTGAAAAAGACTTGTTTCGATTCGTCATTCCGGCGAAAGCCGGTATCCAGTGCGGGTGAATAACCACGAACCGAATGTGCTAAATAGTTACTTTTTGTTTTAACTGCTCCACTGTCATGACGATCACGTCGTCCCGCGACAACTCGCGAACGTGCTCGGAACCCTAGCGAAGATCAGGGTTTGTTGCAAACAAATCATGATTGTAGACACGCCCGGAATCAGCTACAGGAAAAGCAATCGAGGCTTTCTGAGGAAACTTGGTCTTTGACGACGAGCCCCGGACAGGAGATACGCGAATGATTCTCGTGACCACCCACGTCAACACCGACTTCGACGCCCTGGCGTCCATGGTCGCGGCCGCCTTCCTGCATCCCGGCGCGACGCGTCTCATTCCATCCCACGTCCAGCCCGCGGTGCGCGACTTCCTGGCCGTACATTGGGACCTGCTCCGCCTCAACCACCGGGACACCGTGGACCTGGCCGAGGTGGATAAGCTGGTGATCACGGACACATCCAGTTGGGAACGTCTGGACAACATTAAGGAACTGACTTCCCACGCCGATCTTCCGGTAACCGTCTGGGACCACCACATGGCCGGTGGATCTATCGCCGCTGCCGAGGAACATCGCGAAGAAGTCGGAGCGACGGTCACCCTGCTTTTGGAACGCTTTCAGGCTCAAGATACGGCCTTTTCCCCGATCCATGCCACACTCTTTCTGCTGGGCATTTACGACGACACCGGCTCCCTGTCCTTCCCCAACACCACGGCCAGGGATGCGCGCATGGCCGCCTTTTTGCTTGAAAACGGAGCGGACCTGAACGTGGTCTCCGCGTACCTGGACAGCTCTCTGGACGAGCGTCACCTGGACCTGTTCTCCCGGATGCTGGCCGAACCGGAAATCATCCGCCTCAATGACCTGCGCCTTGGGGTCTGCGTTCAGGATGCCCGCAAGGAACTGAACATGCTGCCCACAGTGGTCTCAAAATTCATGGAGATTCAAGGCCTCGACGCCGCGTTTGGGATCTTTCCCATGGGCTCCCACAAGACCGCGGTCATCGGACGCGGCAACCCCAAGCTGTTCGACGTAGGCGCCGTGGTCCGCCGTCTGGGCGGAGGCGGCCATCCCGGCGCCGGTTCCGCCGTTGTCCAGGCTCCGTTGGATACGACACGAAGTCAGGTCGTCGAGTTGATCCGCCAAACCGGAACCAGGCGGACCAATGTCCGCGATCTGGCCACCCCGATCTCGGCCCGGCTGGCACCCGCGCACAGCCTCCGGGAAGCCGCGGCCATCATGAAAGGACCGAAGGTCCCGAATACCTCCAGGACGGAACGCCAGGCCTTGCCGGTGGTGGATGAACAGGGCAGACTTCTTGGCGTCCTGCACAAGGCCCAATTCCGTAAAATCAAACAAGACCGGCAATGGGAGAAATCCGTGACCTCCATGCTCCGTCAAAACGCCCCCACCGTGCATCCGGACCAGAGTCTGCGTGAGGCCCTGCATCTGATGACGCATTCCGACCTGGGGTTTCTGCCCGTGGTCGAGGACGGCCGCCTGGTCGGAGAGATCACCAGGGCGGCCGTGATTTTGAATATGTATGAATTGTGACGTGTTACGAGGGGATGAACCAAATCCTCACTGGATTGGCGCCGTCCACACCGTAGGGGCACGGCGCGCCGTGCCCCTACGGTTGCCGATCACTTCCGAACTTCCGAACCATCCCGTTTTTCTGAGTTGTAATTGACTCGAACGTGGAGATTACATGCCCCTCACGCCCCCCAACGCTTCTCATGACGACTCGCCGTTCCGGATCGATCCCACCGCCCACGCCGCAGCCGTCCATGACTTTGAAGCCCTCGTGGCCAACACGCCCATGGGCGTGTTCACGACCACTCCGGAGGGCCGGTTTCTCAGCGCCAATCCGGCCATGGTCCGCTTGCTGGGGTACGACTCCGAAGAGCAGCTGGTGACTTCGGTGACGGACATAGCGGCCCAGGTGTTCGCCGATCCGGAGGACCGAAAGACATTGGTCCGTCTTCTGGACCAGAACGACGAGCTTGTGGATTACGAGTGCCGGATGGTCCGCCGCGACGGCAAGCCGTTCTGGGCCTCGGCCACGGTGCGGGTTGTCCGGGACGCCGCCGGACGGGTATTGCTCCACCAGGGCTTTCTTTCCGACATTTCGCAACGCAAGCGCACCGAGTCGATCATGGCCGCCCGAGACCGGCTCCTCCATCTGGCCCGATCCGGAAGCCTGGCTGAACTGCTCCGGGCCACTCTGGGCGAGGCCGAACAACTCACCGCCAGCCGGATCGGTTTCTTTCACTTTTTTGAGGATGATCAATCCACCATTGTCCTTCAAACCTGGTCCGCCAGGACTGTCAAGGGAAGCTGCACCGCCGACCCCTCCGCCGGCACCCACTATCCGGTGAGCCAGGCCGGGGTCTGGGCCGACTGCGTCCGCACCCGCGCCCCGGTAATCCACAACGATTATGCCGCCCTGCCCCACCGCCGGGGGCTGCCCGAAGGGCATGCCCCGATTCTCCGGGAAATAGTGGTGCCGGTGCAACGGGACGGACGGATCGTGGCTATTCTCGGCGTGGGCAACAAGCCCACGGATTACGAAAGCGAGGATCTGGACGTCCTGACCTCCCTGGCCGATCTGGCCTGGGACATCGCCGAGCGCAAACGAGCCGAGGAGACTTTGCAGGAAAGCGAGGAACGCTACCGGCGGATTACGGAATGTCTGACCGATTATCTGTACACCGTCAGGGTTGAGGACGGCCGAGCCGCTCAAACCGTGCATAGCCCGGCCTGCGTCGCCGTGACCGGATTCACGGCCGAGGAATTCGCCGCTGATCCCTACCTTTGGATCAACATGGTCCTGCCCGAGGACCAGGAGATGGTCCGGGAACAGGCCCGCAAAGTGCTCGTGGAGGGTCGTGCCGATCCCGTGGAACACCGGATCATTCGCAAGGACGGTCAACGGCGTTGGGTGAGCAACACCATCGTCGTCAGGCTGAATTCACGGGGGGAATTGACGGCCTACGACGGCCTGATCAAGGACATCACCGAGCGCAAGAACATGGACCAGGCCCTGCGCGAAAGCGAAGCCGGGGTCCGGACCAAGCTCCACGCCCTGCTCTCACCGGACGGAGACGTGGGCGCGCTGGCCCTGGAAGACATCATCGACACCCGGGCCATCCAATTGCTGATGGAGGATTTCCACCGCCTGACCAACATCGGCAGCGCCATCGTGGACCTGCACGGCAAAGTGCTGGTGGCCACCGGATGGCAGGACGTCTGCGTCAAATTCCACCGGGCCCACCCCGACGCCCTGCGCAACTGCATCGAAAGCGACACCCTGCTCTCCAGCGAGGGCGCTCCCGGAACCTTCAAGCTCTACAAATGCAAAAACAACCTCTGGGACATGGCCACGCCGATCATCATCGGCGGCCGCCACCTGGGGAACATGTTTCTGGGGCAGTTTCTGTTCGACGACGACCTTCCGGACCTGACCCTGTTTCGGGAACAGGCCCAAAGGTACGGTTTTGATGAACAACGGTACCTGGCCGCGCTGGACCGGGTGCCGCGGTACGACCGCAACACGGTCCATCAGGCCATGGACTTCTACGCCCGCCTGGCGGACCTGGTGGCCACCCTCAGTTTCGGCCAGATCAAACTGGCCCGGGCCATGGCCGAACAGGCCCGGGTCAAGGACGAACTGCGTCGGGTCAATGCTCGGCTGGAGCAGACCCTGGCGGACAAGGACAAGTTCTTCGCCATCATCGCCCATGACCTGCGCTCGCCGTTCATCGGCTTTTTGTCCTTCATCCGCTTGATGGTCGGACACATCGAGAGCATGAGCCAGGAGGACATCCGCAAGCTGGCCGAAGACATGAAGGGCAGCGCGGAGAACCTCTACAACCTGCTGAACAACCTCCTGGACTGGGCCCGAATGCAGCGCGGCCTCACCCCCTTCGAACCCCGGCCCCAGCCCCTTTCGACCTTGATCCGGGGCACCCTGGAACTCATCGAACCCAGCGCCCGTCAGAAAGCCATCGCCCTCCGCTGCTCGATCCCGGAACACATTTCCATCCTGGCCGACCACCCCATGCTCAGCACCGTGGTCCGCAACCTGCTCTTCAACGCGGTCAAATTCACCCAACGCGAGGGGGAAGTCACGATCACCGCGGAGCAGGACGAGGAATCGGTCCGGATCTCCATCCGGGATACCGGCGTGGGCATGGACGAGGCCGTTCTGTGCGGCCTCTTCGCCCTGGACCGCAGAATCTGCCTGCGCGGGACCGAAGGCGAACGAGGTTCCGGCCTGGGCCTGCTTTTATGTAAGGAGTTCGTCGAAAAGCACGGAGGACGGATATGGGTGGAAAGCAAACCAGGGCAAGGAACGATCTTCACCTTCACCCTGCCCCGAATGCAGTGCGAGCAGACGTGACCGCTCAAGAAGGTCGGACACGGCCTGAGCAGCGGCTTCCGCGACGCACCTCATCCCGACGACCGGCGACCAACCCGCCCCAAAAGCAGGGAGTCCGACATTGAACAGACGGCTCTTCCTCGCCTTGATTCCCGCGGCGCTCTTTTCCGGGTGTACGCATCGGGAAGTGGAAAGAGGCATCAGGTCGACCCATCGCGCCCTTTCCGGGGATGTGGCCGGGGCCGTGAATGCGTACATACCGACATCCGGCGTTCCGGAGGTCGATCAACTGGTCCGACGCCAGGTTTCCACCCTGATCGACAAAATTCAGCGATACTGGAAAGACAAAAAGGTTCCCACGGAAACCGAGTACGTCAAATACACCGACGGCTACCAAAGCCGCGCCGTGGTGAATTTCGAAACCGGTCGCATCCGCGTGGAAACCAGAAGGCAAGACGACCCGCGAGCCGCGCTCCAGCAGGCCACGATCGCGACCCTGCTCACCCCGGAGGACCCGACCACCGTGGATCTGCTCAGCGACAAGGAAGTCAAGATCGGCGGGCAGCCCTTTCTCTACGGCCTGGTCGTGGACCATGAAAACCAGAACATCCGCTGGGCCTGGCGAGCCGAGCGTTACGCGGACCACCTGCTCCGGACACGCTACGAGACAAGCGGGTCCGGTCGCTCGCGGATCCATTTCGTTACCTTCGAAATGGTCCTGGAATACCAGGGCCGGCAGCAGTTCAAGTTTCAGGATTCCGTGATCCGAAACGCCAGAAGATTCAACCAGTCCCCGGACCTGGTCTACGCGATCATGGAGGCGGAAAGCAGCTTCAACCCCTACGCCGTAAGCCACGTTCCAGCCTACGGCCTGATGCAAATCGTCCCCACCACCGCGGGCCGGGACTGCCATCAGCTCCTCTATGGTCGCCCGGGCACCCCGACCAGGGAATACCTGTTCGTCCCGGAAAACAACATCCGCATGGGAACAGCCTACCTGCACATCCTCGACACCCGATACCTCAAAATGGTGCAAAACCCGAGAAGCCGCGAATACTGCGTGATCGCCGGGTACAATACCGGAAGCGGCAACGTGCTGAAGGCCTTCCACCGCGACCGCAATCAAGCCGTCGCCAGAATCAACGCCGCCTCGCCGCAAGAGGTCTACGAACGCCTTGTCCGGAATCTGCCCTACCAGGAAACCCGCAACTACCTGCCCAAGGTCGTCAGACTCAAGTCAAAATACGCGGCAGTTCGATAGCTTCAGACGCATATTTTGCGCCGACACGTTACAAAAAGTAGAAACATTTTGTCAGCAATGAATCAAAATTCAACCGCATTTGCGAAATATCCACAACAATCCGACAAAATAGAAAGTGGATGCATGTTTTCAAAAATTTTGAAGAGTTCATCAAACCGGCGCGGCCCTGACCCTGGATATTCGACAACTTTATCCAGACCGTGGACTGACAGAACAACCACTTCACCGTTGGCGTCGTCCTGGCTAGGCCGATCGCGTTGTGCGGGGAGGCTGGGATATTCGATGAAAACTCATCAATTCAAACAAGGCGGAGTTATCAGCTTTTCTCGATAACTCCGGAATCGTGGCGTTATCAAGTTAGGGCAGGCAGTTTAATGGTGCGCACTCCGACCACTTCAAACAGGTCAGGGGTGGAGTTATCAAGAAACTGATCAATAAATTGTTATATGACAAGGGAAAATTCATGAGTGAATTTGATTTTATCAGCAACGATACGTTTCGTAATATGCTTGAAAGAGACAAGCGTGAAATGGCATCTTGCCTCGAAGCTGGTAATTTTAAATCTGTATTGATTTTATCAGGCAGTATCATTGAAGCTATTTTGGTAGATTTTTTTCTTGTATTTTTAAATGATAAACATTCGTCAAGCGCGATACTTAAATCTCCATTAAGTAAACTAATCGATATCGCTGCAGAAAATAGTCTTGTTTCCGATAGGACTAAGGATATCGCAACAGTTGTTAGAAACTATAGAAACTTGATACATCCAGGGATAGAATTTAGACTTAAAGAAAAGGTTGATAAGCCATCAGCTGTTGTTGCTACAAACCTTGTTGACATCATGATCGCTGAGCTTCGCGATGTGTTTTCAGAAAAATACGGCTATAGAGCCGACGCAGTAATTGCAAAAGTCAAGATAGATCCGACTTGTAGCACAATTTTCAAGCATATGGTATCACAGATGATTCCATCTGAAAAATTGAAGCTATTTTGTTCAATACCCATAATTTGTGAAAATGTTGAACTAGAGGATGATTTCATTAATTTCGTAAAACTTCATGGAGTTATAGCTGAAACAATACCTCAAAATGTAATTAAAAAAGAAACCGAAAAACTGAATGAATACTTAAAGCACAAAAGTATGGAAGATATATTTTCATATTTAACTTTTTACATAAAACATTTGAATCTTTTAGAAAATAGAGATAGAGATGCAGTTTTAGCGTACCTATTTGGCCAACTATGTATTGGAAATCGTTTTGTTCTTATGGATATAAAACGAATGAATCCATATACCATAGGCAAGTTTATTGACAATGATAATAGAATACACTTACTTCGAGAAGCAATCTTTAAAAGATTGCATCAAAAAGATACTGATGGTGATGATTTGTTCTTATCAATATTGGAAGGTGTTTTTGTAAATCTATCCGATGATGTAAAAGAAAACATAAAAGAGAGAATTGTCTTTAACCAAACACAGAAATCATTGGAATGGATCAAAAGGATCAACAACTTCTGCCCATTTTGAGTTTTTCTCAAAATCTCTTGTAATTTGTGCTTTCACAGCGACGGGGAAAAGCCGCCATGCGTGAAGCTGGCGTCACCCCTCCCATTCCCGATACGCCCTCGGCTTCACATCCCGACATTTCTGCTCCACCTGGTAGGCGATGCGCTGGATCATGCTTGCGTCCAGTACGGCGGGCAGTTTGCAAAAGAGACCGTGCGCTCCTTTGCCGTTGATAATGAAGACATCCGGTTTGGTAGTGCGCTCGACGTACCAGCCGGGTATGGCCAGAACGGGTTGAGCCAGAACCGGTTCGCCAACCGCCTTGCTTAGCTCGACGGAAAGATCCGCTGCCTGACGCTTGGCCTGTTGAATGGGTTCGGTCTCGGTCCAGCCCGGAAATTTGAGCTGTTTGCCGTCATACAACACTTTGGCGTCAGCCTTCGCGTCCCCTGTTGTGGGCTTGGACCTGGCCTTGGTCTCCACGGCAAAGACTCCGGCAGGGCCGATGAGTACGTGGTCAATGTTGAATTTTCCGGCGGGATAATCGTGAAAGACGTGGTACCCGTTGGCTAAAAGCTGGTTCAGTTCCTGCCCCACGGCCATTTCGCCTTCAAAACCAAGCCGAGCGTTGCGTCGCTGATTGAGATGAAAATTCATCCTGTACAACCCAAATCCGTACAAAAGGGCAAACGGAATGTAGAAGATGAGATTGTCCTGGAACAATCGATCCGGATGGTGAATATGCACGTAGAGCATTGAATAGTAAAAAACCGGTAAAAATAGAAGAATGAACAGCCATTGCGTTAAATCATCATTGATCAGTTCGATTCGTTTGAACTCAGAAAAACCTGGTCCGCGTAAAAAGTCCTTGGTAAACGGGGACCGTTTACGCCTTGCCTCCGTAAGTTTTCGGTGGGCAATTAAAAACCCGAGGAGAACTACAAGCGAGGCGAAGAAGATCAAGAGGGGAATGGCTTGATAGACAAATATGGACATGTTCGACCAGCTTTTTGGAAACGTTCAGGAAGTTGGGAAGGCCATACCTTTGAAGCGCAGCCTCAGAAAACCGTATTCGCCCGGTCCTGACGAGCTTCGGGCTTGTGATTGGCAGGACCGGCGTTTCCGAACAGGAGCTTGGCCAGTTCGCCGACATTGGCCACGCCCTGGGGGGCGTCTGCGCTCCGGGGAGTGAGGATGGGGGTGTAGCCCAGGCGTTTGGCCTGGCGGTCGCGGACGTCCTGACCCAGGACCGGACGGATCTGACCGTTGAGGTCCACCTCGCCCCAGAGCACGGCCCGTTCGGGCAAGGGCTTGTCCAGGAAGGACGACAACACGGCGGCCACCACGCCCAGGTCCAGGCCGGGATCCTGGAGGCGCAGGCCGCCGCCGATCTTGGTGTAAATGTCGAACTGGCCCAGGGGCAGGCGCAGGCGCTTTTCCAGCACGGCGAGAAGCAGGTGCAGGCGGTTGGCGTCAAAGCCCAGGACGGTCCGGCGGGGCATGGCCAGAAAACTCTTAGTGGCCAGGGCCTGGACCTCCACGGCAAAGGGCCGGTAGCCGTCCAGGGCCATGACCAGGGCCGTGCCGCTCAAGCTCGGGTCCCGGTCGCCCAGAAAATATGTGGAAGGGTCCGGAACCACGGTCAGGCCGCGCTGCTCCATCTGAAACACCAGCAGTTCGTTGCTGGGGCCGAAGCGGTTCTTCTGCACCCGCAGCAGCCGGAACATATGCTGACGATCACCCTCCAGAGAGAGCACCGTGTCCACCATGTGCTCCAGAAGCTTGGGGCCGGCGATGGCCCCGTCCTTGGTCACGTGCCCAACCAGAATCAGACAGCAGTTCAGCTGCTTGCAGCTTTCTACCAAACGGGTGGCCACGGTGCGGACCTGGCTGACGCTGCCGGGCAGGCCGTCGGATTCTTCCGAGGACACGGTCTGGATCGAATCCACGATCATGAGAGCCGGCGGCTTCCCTGCACCGAGCATGGCCAGCACGTCTTCAAGCCGGTTGGTGCTCAGGGCGTCCAGACCGGGGACCAGGGCTTCCAATCGCTGTGCCCGGGCCTTGATCTGGCCCAACGATTCCTCGCCGGAGACATAGACCACCCGTCTGCCGCCCCCAGCCGCCTGGGCGGCCAACTGTAGGAGCAGCGTAGACTTGCCGATCCCCGGCTCCCCCCCCACCAGCATGGATGCCCCGGGCATCAATCCGCCGCCCAAAACCTCGTCCAGCCCGGAAAGCCCGGTTGTCCACGCCGCAACCGGAGCGTCGCCGCCGTCGGTCAGACTGACGGGAGAGGAAACGGGGCGGATGTCACGGCGGGCGGGGGAGGCTTTCGGAGCTTCCTGGAGCGTGTTCCACGCCTTACACTGTGGACACTGGCCCTGCCATCTGGGGGACCGGGCCCCGCAGTCGGTGCAGATGTGGAGGCCGGGGGGAGTTTTCATCGGGAAGGGGGAGGCGGGTTACGTAGGGGCACGGCGCGCCGTGCCCCTACGGGGAGCATTATCCGTAAAAAAACAAAACGAAGATCTACCTCGGCGGGTGCTGGGCGCCGATGACTTTCAATCCGTATTCCTGAACGGAATCCGGAGGATTGGGAAAAACAACCATGAACTGAACGTCCATTCCGGGACGAACGTTGGTATTGTTGGTCAGGATGCCGACCCGTGCGTTCAAGGCCGCATCCAATTCCTGCTCCGAAAGGATCTGGAGCTGAAACAGGGAGACGGTGTTGCCGGCTAAAAACTCCCGGCGTTCCACGACCTGTCCGGCGGCATCGAACAAACTGGCCTCAATGCGGAACAGTTCCATGGGAGTCGGAAAATCGTTGCGGGCCTTGCCTTCGATGACGAACAACTGGCCGATTTTCTCGTTGGTGACAAAATACTGGCGCACGTTCTGCAATGAAACCAAGTGCACGTCTTCCGGGCCGAGCGTTTTCGGCTCCTCGACCTGCTCGGGTTCGGAGGAACCGAACCAGGACGAAAAAGTATCCACGGCCCCCTGGGAATACAGAAACGCCGCCAAGGCGATGATCGCGACAACAAGACCGGCCACGACATAGGTCACAGTCTTGTTCTTCGGCTCTTCCGAGGGCTGAATCTCCACGGAATAGCCGTCCTCGCCGCCCTTGCTCCGCCCCTTGCCGTCCTCCTCGGGCTCTACCTCGTCCAACCAGTCGAAGTCGTCCTTCTGAGCCTGATCCAGGTCATGCTCCTGGGCCTGTCCCTGGGTCTGTTCGGACGTGACGTCGAACTCCGCACCCGGCTGGGCGACGAAAAAGACATGGTCACAGCGGATGCACCGAACCTTCGACCCATCCGGACCAATAACGGATTCGTTCAGGTTGTATTTGGTGTCGCAGTTAGGACATTGGATCAACATCGTTTTTCCCCTCGTATTCCTCTGATCATCCCGAGTTTTTCACGCGTCGGTTCACATGCACAATAGGGACCAGTGGGAGTGTGCCCCCTAACAAACGTCCGCATTCAAGGTATAGACCGCCGGGAGATGACGGTAGCGTTCCGCGTAGTCCAGTCCATAGCCGATCACAAAGCCCTCGGAAAGCACGAAGCCCGGAAAATCCACGGTCACGTCGACTTCCCGCCGCTCCCGTTTGTCGATCAATGCGCAGACGCGCAGACTTTTCGCGCCGCGCATCCGCAACACGTTCAGCAGATACAAGGCGGAATGGCCGGTATCCACGATGTCGTCCACCACCAGGACATGCTTGTCCTGCACGGGGAGCTCCATGTCCTTGGTGAACAGAATCCGCTCCTTGCGTGAAGTCTGCGCACCGTAACTGGCCAAGCGGACAAAATCCACTTCCGGTTCGATGGGCATGGCCCGCACCAGGTCGGCGAAAAAGATGAACGCTCCCTTGAGCACGCAGACCATGACCAGCGGCTCCTCGCCGTAATGTTCGGAAATGTTTGCTCCAAGTTCCCGGACTCGCTTGGCAATGGCCTCGGCGTCAATGATCAGTTGCATGGATGTGGTCATGGAGTGCTCGGAAAAAATTTTCTTTTGAAAACGTTGAAAACTAGGACCTACATTAGCACATAGGATATATTGTCTTTCTCCAGCACTGGATTCCGGCCTTCGCCGGAATGACGTCTCGTTCCAAGTCGTTTCCGATTCAGCCATACCGGCGCATGCCGGTATCCAGTCTGCTTTTCCTCCGATGAGTTGAGCAGTTACGAAAACTACATGTCAATGGCCATGGCGATTTCGTCGCAGTCCGGGAACTTGGGGCAGTGCAGACAATCGGCCCAGACCTTCTGGGGCAGGTTGTCCTTGCTGACCACCTGAAATCCGATCCGCTCGAAGAACGTCGCCTGATAGGTCAAGGTGAAAACCCGGTAAATGCCCAGGGTGATGGCGTCGCTCAGACACGCTTCCACCAATCGTCTCCCCCAACCCTGGCCTCGGCACTCCGAGACCACGGCCAGGGAACGGACCTCGGCCAAATCCTCCCAGGCGATGCTCAAGGCGCAGCACCCGAGAATCGCCCCGCCCTGGCTCGGGGCCAGGACGAAAAAGTCCCGCAGATGGCTGTAAAGTTGATTATAGGAGCGCGGCAACAGCAGGCCCTGCTTGGAACAGTCCATCAGCAATCCATGGATGGTGCGGACATCCTGAATCCGGGCCTTGCGGATGTAAATCGCGGAAAGTTCGGTCATGGGGCGATCAAACGGCCAACTTCCTGGCACAGTGTTTCGGGTGATGTCAGGCCTTCCTCGACGATAACCAGTTCTCCGGCCGCGTCGTAGACATGCAGCAAAGGAATGGCCTGTACGCCCAACTCGGCGCCAAAACCGTCCTCGGCAAGGGAAATTGGGTAGTTCAACTGATTGACCTTCAGAAAACTGCGCAACGTTTCCGGGTTAAAGTCCAGGGAAATACCGAGCATGGCCACCTCTTCCTCGGAAAACCTGTCCCGGCATGCCATCAGCGCCGGTAATTTTTTGCGGCATGGTCCGCACCAGGTGGCCCAGAAATCCACGACCACCACCTTGCCTCTCTGCTCAAGCAAAAAGTCGCCAAACCCCTGAACGTCCATCACCGGCATATCAGTGCTCCCACTGGCCCAGCAGACCCGATACGGAATCAGGGCAACCAAAGCCAACAACAGGAGCGTGGGAAGAAGCAGTGTTTTCATGTCCATTTCCCTTATCCCTTATGCCGGAACAACGAACAGCGGCGATCAAGAAACCTCGGCCCGGTTCCGACCGTGCTCTCCAAGCAATTTGGCGGCCAGACGAACCGCGGCCACGGCGTCCGGGGCGTACCCGTCCGCGCCGATGGATTGCGCGAAGTGCTCCGTGACCACGGCCCCGCCCACCATGACCTTGGTGGAGAGGCCGAGTTCCTTGACCATCCGGACCGTATCTTCCATGCGGACCATGGTCGTGGTCATCAGCGCGGACAAGCCGATCAGACCGGCCTGTTTGTCCTGGGCGGCCCGGACGATGGTCTCGGCAGGTACGTCCTTGCCCAGATCGTGTACCTCGAATCCCATGTTGCGCAGCATCAGACAGACGATGTTCTTGCCGATGTCGTGAATATCCCCTTCCACCGTGGCCATGACGATCCGAGCCCGTTGCGCGTCGCCCGCGTCCTCCTGGAGCAAGGGCGTCAGCCGATCAAAGGCCCGTTGCATGGTCTCCGCGGAAAGGATCAATTGGGGCAGAAAAAATTCGCGGGTTTCATACCGCCGCCCCACTTCCATGATCGCCGGGATCAACTCCTCGTCCAACAATGTTCCAGGCCGGGCTCCGTCCTGCAAGGCCGCTTCCAGGAGGTCCAGAATCCGGTCCTTGTCGCCCTGGATCACCGCTTCCCCAAGGGTCAAAGCGGGCTTTGCCGCAAGGCCGCCTTTTACCGCGGCCCCGGAACCCGCGGCCGCCCCTCCCCCGGCGCTCCAGTCGGCGTAGCCTCCGACAAAGGTCTTGGCCTGAGCGTCCCGGGCCAGCAGCACTTCCCCGGCGGCCAAAGCTTCTTGTACACGCCGCGCCCCTGGATGGGCAATGACCGCGCAGAGGCCATGGGCCATGGCCATGGTCAAAAACGTGCTGTTCAGCAGCTCCCGGGCCGGTAGGCCGAAGGAAATATTGGACAGGCCGATCACCGTGGGCAGGTTCCACTTTTCCCGACAAGCCCGAATGGTCCGCAGACAGTGCCTGGCGGACTCCGGCTTGGAGGAGACGGTCAGGGCCAGGGCGTCCACCATGATCAGACGCCGGGGAATCCCGAGGTCCTCGGCCCGTTGCAGTAGATTCTCGATGATCTTCAGCCGTTGGGACGCGGTTTCAGGCAGATCGCTGCCGGCCAGGGGCAAGAGGATGAACGGCGCGCCATAGGTCCGGCAAAGCGGCCCCAATGCTTCCATCCGGCCGCTCTCTCCGCTGATGGAATTTACCAGGGGCGACCCCGGATACCGGCGCAAGGCCGCTTCGATGGCTTCCGGCTTGCTGGAATCGATGCTCAAGGGCGTGGGGAAACGGGCGGTCAGGGTGGAGACGAGGTCCGGCAGCAGGACGGTCTCGTCCACCATGGGCGCACCGACGTTGACGTCCAGCACCCCGGCCCCCTGGGCGATCTGCTGACCGGCCATGTCCAGGGCCAGACCGTGTTCCCCGGCCTGAAACTGGGCCGTCAACTGCTTTTTGCCCGTGGGATTGATCCGCTCGCCGATGATCACCAACGGCTCTCTCGGCCCGATGCAAACCGAAACGGCCCTGGAGGTCAGGATAAGATCCGGTCCCTCGGTCACATCACGGGCCTTGAGCGAAGCGACGTCCACGTCTCGCAAAGCCAGAGCCATGGCTCGAATATGGTCCGGACTGGTGCCGCAACAGCCTCCGACGCCCTGAACGCCCAAAGCCGGAAAACGGAGCATTCGCTCGGCAAAGGGGTGGGGTTGCAGCGGAAACACCGTCTTTCCGTTCTCCAGGATCGGCAGCCCGGCGTTGGGCTGAACCAAAAGCGGCGTGGTCGCCCGGGGCAGCATGGCTCGGATGATTTCCTCCAGGCCTTCAGGACCGAGGCTGCAATTGGTTCCGATCAGGTCCACCCCAAGATTCTGCATGGTGTCCAGAAAGGTCAGCGGCGAGGTGCCGGTCAAGCTGGAACCGGACTCAAAGGTCATGGAAACGGCCACGGGAAGGTCGCAAACCTGGCGGGCCGCCACCACGGCCGCCCGGATCTCGCCCAGGTCGAACTGGGTCTCGATCTGGATCAGGTCCGCGCCGCCTTGGGCCAGCCCGGCGATCTGTTCCGCGAAGGCGTCCACCAGCTCCGAAAAACCGACCTTGCCCAACGGCGCCAGCAGCTCTCCGGTGGGACCGACGCTGCCGGCCACGAAGCCCTTGTCTTTGGCGGAACTCCGGGCCGTTTCGGCCATCTTGCGGTTGAAGGAGCGCGGGTCGAGATCAGGAGGCAGCTTGAACCGGGTCCCGCCGAAGGTATTCGTGGTCAAAAACATCGCCCCGGCGTTCAGATAATCCTCATGAATCCGAGCGATCACCTCCGGATTACGGTCCCCGAACTCTTCCGGCGATTGCCCGGGTTGCAGCCCACGGGCCTGAAGTTGCGTTCCCATGGCCCCGTCGAACAGAAGTATTTTTCCGGATTGAATCAGCTCCCTGACCTTTTGACTCATTATGGTTTTGCTCCGATTTCAATAACTCTATAAAAGATAAGCGCGATGTCGAGGCTGCGGAGGTTATCCCCAGAGCCGGCGAAGCCTCGCATTATCGAGACGTTACCCCGAAAAAGGAACGCTTACTGAAAAACATTGAAAAGGACAAATAAAAAATATAGGATTACAGATCATGACCGTGGGACCCAAGCCACCGGAACCCTTCGTTTCACCCGCCGCGGACCAACCGCACCCGATGCGCTCCCACCAGAACGGACCGAGCAACCGGACACTTCCCGCATGAAGCAAAAGACTCGAGTCACCACGACCGCGACTGCTTCCAGGGGCTCAGCCCAACGGAAGCAGGGTTTTCACCACGCCGAACTATCGGATGACGTGGCGGACGACTTGGCGACCAACGCGTCTGAAGACGTGTCGCACGACGCGGTTGACCCCGAAGTCGAACTGGATATTGAATCCGAAATTCGACCCGAGCCAACCCCTAAGGCAAAGTCGGAAAACGACTCCGATGCCGCTCTTGACGACGATCCCGAGATCACTGGGGCTCCCGGGCCCATCGACCTTTCCCTGACGCCCTCCTCCCCGGCGATCCGGGACTCAATGCAGCTTTACCTGCGGGAAGTGAACCGTTTTCCAATGCTCAAGCCGGATGAAGAGTTCACCCTGATCCGCCAATACCGGGAGCAAAAAGACACTAAAGCCGCGTTTCGGCTGATCTCTTCCCACCTGCGTCTCGTGGTCCGCATCGCCATGGACTTTCAACGCAGCTGGATGCAAAATATCCTGGACCTGATCCAGGAAGGCAACGTCGGCCTGATGAAGGCCGTGCAGAAGTTCGACCCGGAACGGGGCATCAAGTTTTCCTACTACGCTTCATTCTGGATCAAAGCCTACATTCTCAAGTTCATCATGGACAATTGGCGCATGGTCAAGGTCGGCACGACCCAGACCCAGCGCAAGCTCTTCTACAACCTCGGCAAGGAACGACAACGCCTGCTCAATCAGGGCTTTGACGCCAGCACGGCTTCCCTGTCCAAAAGCCTCAACGTCAGCGAACAGGACATCACGGAGATGGACCAGCGGCTGGGCAGTTCGGACATGTCCCTGGACGCTCCGTTTTCCGAAGACACCAGCATGACCCGCATGGACATGCTGCCCGCGCTGAGCACGCCCGTGGAGGACCTCCTGGCCGAAGAGCAAATGGTCGTCCTGCTCAAAAAGCAAATCAAGAAAATGATGCCCGAACTCAACGACAAGGAGCGGGACGTCCTGGAACAGCGCTTGATGAACGAGGAGCCCGTGACACTTCGAGAGATCGGAGAAAAATACAATATCACCAGGGAACGGGTCCGGCAGATCGAGGCCCGTTTGATCGAAAAAATCAGGGAAAATTTCTCACGGAACCTGGCAACCGCGACCAATAAAGGAACGGAAGACCATGTTGAAAGAACTTGAGTTGGTGAAGCAAGAGGCCAAAAGTCTGGCCGGCGTTCAACCTCCGCCGCGTTTTTACGACCGCTTCGCGCCGGAGTTGGCCTTTTCCAAGGAATTGTTTTTTGATCACCCCTTGGTTATCCGATGTTGCGAAGACGTTCTGCCGTTTCTCGCCGACGACTACGGCCACGGAATCGATCATGCCAAAAAGGTCGCCGTGGAGTCCGGGGCCATTGTCTTGGCCGAGGCCCGGGCCTGGGGCATGGATCAGGCCAGGCATCTGTGTCTTTTGGCGCAGTTGAGCGGACTGCAGCACGACATCTGCCGCCTGGAACCGGAACACGCGCTCCGGGGAGCCGAACTCTCCTTTCAAATTCTGGCCGATTTCCCCTTGACGGACAGGGACAAGGCCATGATCGCCTTCGCCATCCGCAACCATGAGGCCTTCCGCCCCATGGAAACCTCTTTCGATCATCTGGAAGAACTACTGGCGTCCTGCTTGTACGACGCGGACAAATTTCGGTGGGGACCGGACAACTTCGGCACCACGCTCTGGGAGATCTGCGACTACGAGGAATGGTGTCTGCGGGAGATCCTGGCAAAATTTCCGGAGGGCGTCGAACGCATCCGGTCCATAGCGAACACCTTCCGCACTGAAGTTGGAA
This sequence comes from Desulfonatronum thiodismutans, assembly GCF_000717475.1. NCBI lineage: Bacteria > Pseudomonadati > Thermodesulfobacteriota > Desulfovibrionia > Desulfovibrionales > Desulfonatronaceae > Desulfonatronum > Desulfonatronum thiodismutans. The sequence goes on along the minus strand of NZ_JPIK01000020.1, from coordinate 98,846 downwards.
AGACGTTCGGCCCGGAATTCATCGAAATGGGCCTCCATCTCGGCAATCGACTGTACACGCTTTTACAACGGCAATGCCCATCCCAGGACCAAGCCATGTCCGCGACGAACTGATCAGCGCGCCCATTCGGATCAAGTGCGCCCTTCATGACCCATCGCATTCCGATCCGCTTCGTCAATTTGCTCCGTAACTAAGGATTTATCTCCGTGACCGACCATTCGCCGCTGAAGTGTCTTTTTTTGCTGTTCGGCCTGGCCTTCGCCTTTTCCATGACCGCATGCGCCCCGAAGGTTGCATTCATTCCGGAACCGTTTCCGGCCGCGACCATCGCCGACCCGGAAGAGGAACTGACCCCCTCGGCTCAGGCCGTGCTGGCCTACCTGAAAGCCCAAGACCTGGCCCGCACGGACGACCAGCAAAGCGCCCGAGAAGCCCTGGCCCTGGCCCTGGACCTGGACCCTTCGCCCTTTTTGGCAATGGAACTGGCCAACTCCTACTGGCGGGAAGGCCGGAACGCTGAAGCCAGGACGGTTTTACGCCGCTCCATGGAGTCGTTCCCCGAGAATCAAACCCTGCCCTCCGCTCTGGTCAACACCTACCTTGCCGACGACATGGTGGAGGAGGCCATCGCGACCATGGACGACTACCTGCGAAGCCACCCTCGGGATTGGGCCATGCGCCGGAGCATGGCCGCCTTGCTTTTGCAGTATTCCCGTTTTTCTCAAGCCGCGGACGTGCTTCAGGTCATCCCTGAATCAGAACGGACGGCCGAGGTATTGCTGCTGCTGGCCAGAAGCAACTCAGGCCTCGGGTTGGTCCGCCAGACGGAAGAGTTTCTCAAGCAAGCACTGGAACAAGACCCGAATTTCCTGGAGGCCATGGCCGAACTGGCTTTTTTGTATGAAAGCGAAGGCGATCTGGTTCAAGCCGAGGAGACGTACCGCCACATTCTCGATCTCCGCCCGGATGCGGACGAAATCCTGCTGCGCATGGTTCAGGTCAACATCAAGCTGAACCAACCGGACAAGGCGCTTTCCTTCGCCCTGGGGCAGGAGGGGCGCGAAAGCTTCATCCTGGAAGTCGCATTGCTCTTCATCCGCGAAAACCTGTTTCAGGAAGCCGACGCCGTGCTCGACACCCTGCCCGATGAGGACGGCTTGCCGGAGGCCGACTTTTACCGCGCCTTGGTCGCCTACGACGGGGATAATGATCCGGAACAAGCCCTGTTTTACCTGGGCAGGATTCCGGTGGACCATCCGCACTACGCCCGAGCCCTGAGTTTTCAGGGCTATCTGCTGCTGCAGCTGGATCGCCACGAGGACGCTCGTCAGCTGGCCCGGGAAGGCCAAAACCTGTTTCCGAACATGAGTGACTTTCTGCTGCTGGAGGCTGAAATTCTGCTGGGCGAGGACGAGACTTCCCAGGCCTCGAGTCTGTTGGAAATCGCCCGCCAAAAGTGGCCCGGAGACACCGACGTGCTCTACCGCCTGGGGTTTCTTCAGGAACAAATGGACCGACGCGAAGACGCCCTGGGAACCATGGAAGAAATCATCGTCCTGGATCCGGACCATGCCGAAGCCCTGAACTTCATCGGCTACACCCTGGCCGAGGAAGGGCGCGACCTGGAACGTGCCCTGGTGCTTATCGAACGCTCCCTGCAACTCAAGCCCGGTAGCGGCCATATCATCGACTCCCTGGCCTGGGTGCATTTCAAGCTGGGCAACCTGGACCTGGCCTGGCGGCACATCCAGTCCGCGGTGGAAATCATGGGCGACGATCCGGTCATCTGGGAACACTACGGCGACATCGCCGCGACCCTTGGGAAAGCCGCCGAAGCCCGCAAGGGCTACCGCAACGCCCTGCGCTTTCAACCCGAAAACCCTGACGCGATACAACAAAAGTTGAACGCGCTTTGAAAGTCGATCCGCGCCAAGAGGGCCGCCCCTCATGATTTGTGTCTTCCGCGTCGTTTCAGGAATTAGGCATCGACTACTTCTGACTTTGACCGCTTTTGCCCTGCTGAGCGCTTGCGGACCAAAGCCGCCTCTCCCCGGATATGACGATCCGGATCGTGTCTCGATCGTCTGGTCGTTGTTCCAGGCTTCATTCGTTCAGAGCTGCCACCCCGAAGATTTCTCCCTACGGGCCAGCGTCAACTTCTCCGCTCCGGACCGGCACTCCCGACTCATTGTTTCCATGTGGGGTCGGACGGACTTTCCTATCCGCTTGGACGTTCAGGCCGGCGTGGGCGCCATGCTGGCACACTGGCGGGAGGATCACGGCGAATGGCTTGGGTATCTTCCCTCATCCGGGGAGGCTTACGTCGCGGAAACGGTCCTGGAAGGCGCGAGGACCACGGGGCTGTTCATGCCGGTGCGCCTGGCTGCCCTGGCTCAGCTCTTGCTCGGATGTTGGCAAGCTCTGATCCCTTTGGAATACGAGGCCGTCCGCCTGGCTGACGATACGCTGGAATTTGATGTGGCCGGGCATTCCATGCCCCTGACCCTGACCCTGGCCTTTGACGGACGGCCAGTGTCCGTACGCGGTCCGGAACACGGCGGTTGGACCGTGTCCGTGGATCAGTGGGAAAGCGACCCCCCTTCCAGGCCCCGCCGCATCAGCCTGATCCAGGGAGATCAGTCCGCGGTGATCCGCGTCCAGCGTCTGGAAACCAACGTCGAGCCGTGGCGGGCCGAAGACCTGCGACTGGACGTGCCCCCCGGTTCCACCGTATGGACCGTCCCCGATTGAGCTCAACGGATTGAGCCAAACCGCGACCTTCGTTCGCCTCATGACCCGCGAGGAATACAAAAGCAGACCGAAACCGCTCACAATGGAGAGCACCATGACGACCACGACCTCCCCCGACGCCACGAACATTCCCTTGCACCGTTCGTTCTGGCTGGGCCTGAAAGTTCTTGGCAGCGAACTGACCTGGCTGTTCCTGCTTACCCTGCGTAACTGGGAAATCGCGCAACTGCGCAAACGGTTGCGCCAGGAATACCATGCCCTGGGCATGATCGAAGCCGCCGGAGCCGGTCTGGAGGTGGCCAAGAACGACCAGGAGTTGAACATCTTCGACGAAAAGGAACTGGCCATCAAACAGGTCGCGTTTCTACTGGATGAGATCGAATTTCTGAAGGCACGGTTGAAGGAAGAGCGAATCGAATACGTCCAACGCCGCGTCCAAAAATGGAAACTGCCCGCCGACTCATCAACCACTTCATGACCTCAACTGAGCAAGGAGAAGCATATGTCGTCATCTACGGTCGTCATCGGTTCCGACCATGCCGGATTTGATCTCAAAACCGCCGTCACACGCCATCTGCAAGAAGCGGGCTTCGAGATCAAGGACCTGGGAGCACGCTCCAAGGAGTCCTGCGACTACCCTCTCGTGGCCGGCGACGTCTGCCGGGAAGTCCTGTCCTCGGGACATCTCGGCATCCTGATCTGCGGCACGGGCATGGGCATGAGCATGGCCGCCAACCGCTTTCCCGGCATCCGCGCGGCCCTGTGCACCAATGAATACCTCGCCCGGATGACCCGGGCGCACAACAACGCCAATGTTCTCTGCCTGGGCTCGCGGGTTCTGGGCGACGAGTTGGCCAAAAGCATCGTCAACGTGTTTTTGGCCGCGAATTTTGAAGGCGAGCGCCATCAGCGCCGCATCGAGCAGATCGAAACCCTGAACGCCAATTCATAAGAAAGGATCACCACCATGAACACCAGCGAACCGAATCAACGCGCCGTCAACGTCATCAAGGGACTGGTTATGGACGCCACCCGCAAGGCCAATTCCGGCCATCCCGGGGGGCCCATGTCGTCCGCGGACATGGCCTATGTCCTGTTCCATGAGTTCCTGCGCCACGATCCCCGGGACCCGGCCTGGTTCAATCGGGATCGCTTCGTGCTTTCCGCCGGGCACGAGTCCATGCTGCTCTACGGCCTGCTGGCCCTGGTCGGGCACCTGAACATCCAGGATCTTCAAGATTTCCGCCAGCTGGGCAGCCGAACTCCGGGCCACCCCGAAGAACACATGACCCCCGGTGTGGAAGCCACCACCGGCCCCCTGGGCCAGGGCCTGGCCATGGGCGTGGGCATGGCCGTAGCGGAGCGGATGCTGGCCGCCCGTCTCGGCACGGACGTGGTGGACCACTCCACCTATGTTCTGGCTTCGGACGGCGACATGCAGGAACCGGTGGCCCTGGGCGCGGCCAGTCTGGCCGGACACTGGGGGCTGGGCAAACTGATCGTGTTCTACGACAGCAACCAGATTCAGCTCTCCGGACCCACCAACCGATCCGACTGCACGGACTACCGCAAGCTCTTTGAGGCGTTTTGCTGGGACGTTCAGGAAGTGGATGGCCACGATCACGACCAGATCCGCGAAGCCATCCGCCGGGCCAAGGCCGAAACCGCCCGCCCCACACTGATCATCGGCCACACGGTCATCGCCAAGGGCACGGCCTCCATGGAAGGGGACTTCGAAACCCACGGCGCGCCGCTCAGCCCGGACGAAATCAAGGCCACCAAGCGCAAGCTCGGTCTACCGGAGGAGGAAACCTTTCACCTTCCCCAGGACGCCCTGGACCACTTCCGGGCCCGCTTTCCGGAACTGGCCAAGGAAGTCGACGCCTGGAAACGGCATGTCCAGGAAAAGAAGACCACGGACGCCGCTTTTGCCCGGACCTGGGATCAACACGTCGCCCCGCCCTCCCATCGTTCCTTCACATGGCCGGAATTGGACGTCACGAAAAAGGTATCAACGCGCAAAGCCTTTGGCCAATGCCTGAACGAACTGATCGCCCAGTTGCCGAATCTGGTGGGCGGCTCGGCGGACCTGGACCCCTCCAACCAGACGACCAAGTTCCGGGACACCACCGGCATCTTCGGTTCGGACAACCCCACCGGGCGCAACCTCAGCTTCGGCGTGCGGGAATTCCCCATGGGCGCCATCCTCAACGGCATCGCCCTGCATGGCGGCCTGGTGGGTTTCGGCGCGACCTTCCTGGTCTTTTCCGACTACCAGCGCAATGCCGTGCGCATGTCCGCCATCCAGAACCTCCCGGTCCTGCACGTCTACACCCACGACTCCTTTTACGTCGGGGAAGACGGCCCGACGCACCAACCCGTGGAGCACGCCTGGTCCCTGCGCCTGATTCCCAATCTCCTGGTGATGCGCCCCGCGGACGTCGTGGAAAGCCGGATCATGATGGAAGTCGCCCTGACCCAGGACAAGCGCCCTTCCGCCCTGCTCTTCACCCGCCAGGATCTCCCGGTCCTGGCTCCGGAGGCATTCCCCCAAACAGCCGAAGGCGCTCGCCGCGGAGCCTACGTCCTGCACGACCCCGCCGACGGCTCCCCGGAAATGCTGATCATTGCCACCGGCTCCGAAGTGCACCTCGCCCTGGAAGCGGCCAAGATGCTTCCGGACCAGAAAATCCGGGTGGTCAGCGCCCCCTGTCTGGAACTGTTCGAGGAACAACCCCAGGCCTACAAGGACGAAATCCTGCCGCCCCGGATTCAAAAACGCGTCGCCGTCGAAGCCGGCCGCTCCGATCCCTGGTACAAATACGTCGGCCTCAACGGAATCGTCCTGGGCCTGGACCACTTCGGCGACTCCGCCCCAGCAAGCGCCCTGGCCAAAAAATACGGCTTCACCCCGGAACACCTCGTCTCAATCATTCAAGCGAAATACGCATAGCCGCCAAACGAGAGCCAATGGGGAAACGAACGACTTCAAGCTTGACAGGCATACCCCTCCCAAGCTAGATGCCTCCCTTTACGCCGGGGTGGTGAAACTGGTAGACGCACTGGACTCAAAATCCAGCGGGGGCAACTCCGTGTCGGTTCGATTCCGACCCCCGGCACCACGAAAATCTAGGGCTTACAGTGAAAACTGTAAGCCCTTTTTGTTTTGGATTTCTCCATGTCACCACTATGTACGTTTCGGGAACACGAGGCGAAGCCACTTGGCGAACCAGCCTACGGGAACGTCGACGATCAACCCCTCGCTCCTAAGCCCATGGGAAGCATCGTCCAAATTTTTAAACAGCCCAAGTCCTCCCTACGGACCGACATCGGAGCTTCACTCGTTGACCTCATCGGCGTCTTGAAGGCTTCTTCGGGTTTAGTCTTGTACGAAATTCAGGCTTGACCTTGTTGCCAAGGATAAGGAAGAAAGAAAAAGATTTGTCGTAGAATGAACAATGTCCGCACGCTCAGTCGTTAATATGCGTTAGTGCGCCAACTTGACCTTTCCTGCTTGAAAAACACCACCTCTTCGCCCCGCCGCACTGCCCCAGGAGCCCGCATGGCCGAGAAGCAACACTCGAAAACAGGACCCATCCAAGCAATCTTTGAGTCCCCCCACGACATCCTGATGGACGCGCCTATCGGCATCTTTACGTCCACGCCGGAAGGCAGATTTCTTTCAGTCAATCAAGCCATGGTGGATATGTACGGGTACGGGTCAGCGCAGGAAATGATCGAGTCTGTCACGGATGTCACTACGAAGATATACGCCGACCCGGAGGATCGACGTCGGCTGTTCGAATACTTCGATGCCAGTGAGACGGCGAAGGATTTTGAAGCCCTTCATCTGCGCAAGGACGGCTCAACGTTCTGGACCTCGGAATCAATCCACTTGGTTCGAGATAAAAAAGGAAACATCACGCGCCTTCATGGATTTGTCACGGACATTTCCGCGAGGAGAACCGCTGAGCAGGCCAAGAAGGAGAGCGAAGATCGTTTTCGATTGATGTTCACTAACGCCCCAATGCCCTATCAATCCCTGGATGAACAGGGCAATTTCTTGGACATCAACCAGACATTTCTGGATGTGCTCGGCTACAGCCGAGAGGAACTTATCGGCAAAAATTTTGGCGACATTCTGCATCCGGACTGGAAGGATCATTTCAAGGAGAATTTCCCCAAATTTAAGGCGGTGGGCGAAATTCTGGGCGTTGAATTCGAGATGGTCAAGAAGGACGGGTCAACAATTCTTGTTTTCTTCAACGGCAAAATCCAACGCGACGACCAGGGCCGGTTTCAAAGAACGCATTGTATCTTCCAGGATGTTACCGAGAAGAAACGCTTCGAGGAGGCTCTGCAGGAAAGCGAGCAGAATTTTCGCACGCTCATCAAGGGGCTGCCGGATATCATTTTACGTTTTGACCGTATGGGTCGGCACTTGTTTGCTTCTCCGAATGTGGAGTCTGTGACAGGCATACCTTCAATGGAGTTTATCGGGAAGACGCATAGAGAGCTCGGTTTTGCCGAACATATGTGCTCTTACTGGGAAGAAATGATCGGTAACGTGTTTGAGCATGGAGAAGAATTAGAAACTGAATTTGAGCACCACGTTGATGACCGTAGGATTATCTTCAATTGGCGCCTCATTCCTGAAAAAAGCAATCAGGGCATTCAATCCGTCCTTTCCATCAGCCGAGACGTTACCAGAGCTGCACTGGCCGAGGAAGCCCTGCGGGAAAGTGAAGACAAATACCATTCTCTATTCCATTCCATGTCGGAAATGGTTGTGCTTCACGAAATTGTTTTTGATGAATATGGGAAGGCTACGAACTACAAAATAATCGACTGCAATCTCGCGTTTACTGAGGTAACCGGCATCAGGCGTGAAGATGCCGTTGGGAAACTGGCAACCGATGTATACGAAACGGAAACAGCGCCCTACCTCAGCGAGTATGAAAAAGTGGTGTTGGGTGACGAACCTTGCAGCTTCACAACCTATTTCGAACCCATGGAGAAATACTTCGAGATAAGCACGGTATCTCCAAAGAAAAACCAATTTGCCACCATTGCCAGCGATATCACGCAGCGAAAAAGGGCCGAACATGAGCTCAAGGAAAAGACAGCACTGCTTGAAGCCGTTCTAGACAACACCCCGGACATCATGAGCGTCAAGCGCCCTGACCTGAGCGTAGTGCGATACAACAAGGCTGGATACGCATTTCTGAACAAGTTTCAGCAGGGGCACACTGAGGGCAAAAAGTGCTATGAACTCATTGGCCGGAATACGCCTTGCCAACCCTGCGCAACCCTTGAAGCGACAAGATCAAAAAAGCAAGTGGAGTTGGAAAAATTCGCTCCTGAACTAGATATGCACCTGAGTTGCCGGGCCAATCCGATCTTCAATGAAGATGGAGAGGTCGAATATACGGTGGAGTTGATTCGCGACATCTCCGCGCAAAAGCAGGCAGAAAAGGCGCTGCGGGAAAGTGAGGAAAAGCACCGCCGCCTCTTCGAGACCATGGCCCAGGGAGTGATTTATCAAGCAGCTGACGGCACCATCATTTCAGCGAATCCAGCAGCGGAGAGGATTCTTGGCCTTACCTTCGGCCAGATGCAGGGCAAGACGTCCATGGACCCTCGTTGGAAAATGATCGAGGAAGACGGGACAGCGGTTCCAGGAAAGGGCCATCCAGCCATGATCTCCTTGCGCACCGGAGAGACTGTCGGGCCTGTTGTCCGGGGGGTGTTTCATCCTGAAAAGAACGCGCATGTCTGGTTATCTATTACGGCCATTCCCTTGTTCCAGCCAGGAGAAGCAAAACCCTTTCAGGCGTATGCGACGTTCGAGGACATCACGGAGCGGACACGGGCCGTTGAGGCGTTGCGGGAACGGGAAGCCTTTATCCAGACGACCTTGGACAATCTTCCGGTGGGGGTTGCCGTGAACTCGGTCGATCCAAGGGTGCAGTTCTCTTACATGAACGACAATTTCGCCAAATTCTACCGGACGACACGAGAGGCGTTGGCCGCGCCGAACGATTTCTGGGAAGTTGTCTATCAGGAGCCTGAATTCAGGGAACAGATAAAATCCAGAGTTCTTGAGGATTGTGCCAGCGGTGACCCTGCCAGGATGTGCTGGAAAGATGTTCCGGTGTTTCGACCAGGCCAGGAGCTTTTTTATATTACAGCACAGAACATCCCCTTGCCCGAGAGCAATCTGATGGTGTCGACTGTCTGGGATGTCACGTACCGCAAGCAGACCGAAGAGGCCTTGCGCAGAAGCGAAAACATGATCAGGAGGGTATTTGAAATCCTGCCCATCGGCTTGTGGATCGCGGACAAGAACGGAAAGCTCATGCAGGGCAATCCGGCAGGAGTGGCAATTTGGGGGGGAGAGCCTAATGTCGATCAGAAAGAGTACGGGGTGTTCAAGGCCAAACGTTTGCCCTCTGGAGAGGAAATCGCGCCGGATGATTGGGCACTGGCGCATACCGTGAACAAGGGGGAGACCGTAGTCGACGAACTCCTGGAAATCGAAGCATTTAACGGCAAAAAAAAGATTATCCTGAATTATACCGCCCCGGTGATGGACGAAGACGGCAACGTTGAAGCAGCCATTGTCGTCAACCAGGATATCACCTCGCGATACCATGCTGAACAAGCGCTGCTTCTGGCCAAGGAACAGGCCGAGGCCGCCAACAAAGCCAAGTCCGAGTTTCTGGCCAACATGAGCCATGAAATCCGTACGCCCATTAACGGGATCATGGGCATGATGCAGCTTTTGGAGACGACATCTCTGGACGGGAATCAACGGAAGTATGTGCGGATGGCCACGAGTTCGGCCAACCGATTGACCAGACTGCTCACCGACATTTTGGACCTTTCTCGGGTCGAGGCGGGCCAGATGACGATCCATGAGGCCGAGTTCGTGGTCCAGGAACTGGCTGATTCCGTATCCGACCTGTTCCAGGTTGCGACCAGGGACAAGGGCATCCATCTCGAATGTTTCATTGATCCGGACATCCCCTCCCGACTTATCGGCGACGAGGCGCGGGTCCGGCAGATTCTCTTCAACCTGACGGGCAATGCCTTGAAATTCACGAACAAGGGCAGCGTCAAGGTAGAAATGACCTCCATGTCCTCCGAAAGGCCGAGCGAATGCCGCATCCAGCTGACGGTGTCCGATACCGGCATCGGGATTCCCGAGGACAAGCAGGATGACTTGTTCAAGCCGTTTGTCCAGGTGGACGGCTCCTACACCCGATCCTATCAGGGCGCCGGGCTGGGGCTGGCGATTGTCAAGCGACTGGTGGACCTGATGGGTGGGAGTATTTCCCTGGCCAGCACTCTCGGTAAAGGGACCACGGTGCAGGTGCTCCTGCCCTTCAAACTTCCCGAGGGAGTGAGCATTCCCACCGAGCAAGGACCAAGGCGGCGGACCGAAGCCAAACAAAGCCTGCGCATCCTCCTGGCCGAGGATGAAGAGTCAAGCTCTTTTCCCACGACAAAACTCCTGGAAAGGGCCGGACACACTGTGACCCTGGCCGAGGACGGGCAACAGGTTCTGGACTTGCTCGCGGCACAGGACTTCGACGTGATCCTGATGGACGTGCAGATGCCGGTGCTGAACGGGGTGGAGGCGACGAAAAGGATCAGGAGTCAGGAGTCAGAAGTCAGTGGTCAGAAATCGGGCGTCGGAGATCGGACGTCTGGCCCTCAGGTTTCAGGTCTCATCCCTCAGCCCTCCCATCGTCGAACGCCGATCATCGCCCTGACCGCCTACGCCATGCTCGGGGACCGGGAGAAGTTTCTGGCTGCCGGAATGGACGACTACCTAGCCAAGCCGGTGAAAATGAAGGACTTGGCGAAGGTGCTGGAGCGGGCGATCTCCAATAAAATGGCATAACCGCAGCGAGATAATCGCAGGGACGGCAAGCCCACTACCAAAACCCATGCCCAATCCCGAATCCCCCCACGAAAAACCCCGGGTCATCTTCGGGATCACCCTCAAGCATTACGCCGCGGCCAGACCCTGGAAGAAGGCCGGGATGACGAAAGAGGAATTTGCAAAAAAAAAATCTGAACCTGGCGCATCCGGTGGGTCGTCAACGGCTATGCCACGTACTGGTACGATCTTGATGTTTTTGCTTGAACGATAACAAATATGACAGGGCTTCCACGATCAATCTCCGGTTTAGGCATTGACAACCCCTATGGTTACTCAATAGTGGATTGCCCACTCTCCCAAGAAGTGCCAAGGCTTGAGGGGTTTGAGACTGAAAAAAATCAACCAATACCACTCACCACATTTCCAACCGCGACAACATCACATAAGGAGACATCATGATAAAAATGCTTTTCCTTGCCGCTCTCGTACTGGTTTCGTTCAGTACTCCGTCACATGCTAATGATGTAGCAAAATGCGTTTGCATCGGACCTAACCATGAAATTGGAAATCATCGTTGCATGCATCATTTCGTTTTTCTACACAAGATGTATATGCTCATTGACCCGAAAGACCCGATAGGGCTGCGCGGTTATATCGGCGACCAGCCTTTCGAGACCTTGGTAAAAACAGGAAAGGTATACGACCCCGTTTCCGGCTGGGGCTGCATTCGTGAGTGAGGCCGTGCGGTGTAAAGTGTTCTTTCGGCAAGATGTCAATCGGCATTCTTTGCCGAAACCGAGGTGGACGCCAAGCTGCGCAAGCACATCGAGGGTTGTATCGGCTGGAATCTGCGGAACAATCATTCTGAATGGAAGGCACTCTATCCAGACGACAACCACGCGGGACCATGGCCGTGAAAGATCACGGCGAAATCAGGCATGGGCAAAAGCCTCAAATCAAACCGGAGGTGCGTAAAAGTAGATGGCCACCAGGGGCAGGAGACTCTTGTCCTCATCCTTGAGCTTCAGGTAGTTAACCCAGGGGAGAAACAACAATGAAAATCATGAAGATTTGGATTAAAACGATTATTATGCTGGTAGTGCTGAATCCACTTATTGCCTTGAACGCATCTTCGAATGAAACAGGCGTCAATAAGTATTCTATTTCGACAAACTGGCAGACTCTACCGGCAAATGCGTCACATGCTGTGGACGTCTTCTTCCTGTATCCAACAACCTACTTCCCGGATATAAAAAGCAATAGTTCTGCATATTCTCCGATTTGGAACCAGACCATCAGGCAGGCCCAAGCCGATCCGAGCATTAGCACTCAAGTCGCTTCCAAATCAAGCGTTTTCAACAAAGCAGGCACAAATCTTTATGTTCCTTATTTTCAGCAAGCGGCAGGTTTATACGTTCTGGAGGCGCTGCTGTGGAAAACAAATGAAGCAAACAGAGCGGCTGCGAACCTGGCATTGGAAATCGCATACAAAGATGTTGAAAACGCATTCGACTATTTCCTGTCGCATTACAGCAAAGACGATAATAATAATAACCCTCGCCCATTTATTCTCGCAGGCCACAGCCAAGGTTCGAACCTGTTGCTTATGCTTTTACAGAGGCGGTTCTCAGATGCCACACTTCGCGAAAGACTCGTTGCCGCTTACGTAATCGGCTGGTCTATCACGGCCGATGATATATCAAACTACCCCGCTCTGTCGCAACTCGGCATCTGCAGCAGCAGGGTACAGACAGGATGCATCATCACTTACAACACGCAGCAAAATCCAGGTGATTTTTCACAAACCGGTCCTTCGCCGACCGGAATCGTGCAAGCGAATGCTTACAGCGTTAATCCGCTAACCTGGGCTGCAAGCGGTCCGAATGAAATGGAGACCACTGCCGTTCCCGCAACAGAAAATCTCGGAGCTCTCTTCTATAAATTTCAGCCGCCCGTTAATCCCCAACTGGGACCTCCTCCGGGCGGACGACTTGCAGAAGGCCAGGTTTGGCCTACCTGGAAAAAATATTTAATCGGGGGCGTCGATGTTGATGCCGTAGTGATCGCTAACTTCACAGGCGCACAAAACAATCAGGGCGCGTTAGTAATTGACCCGACCGCCCTGCCGAAACCAGGAAATTACCAAAATCTCAATGCGCCGTACAATTTGCTGCCGGGCTGGTATCACAACTATGATTATAGTTTCTTCTTTTTCAACCTTGAACTGAATGTCATGGACAGGATTGCATCCTATTACATAGGCCGATATGAAGTGGCCACAAAAAAATGGACAGTCTACTAAGATAGATGCCACGACACGGGAGGGACAATTTCAATAAGTAGAAACATAAGTCCAGGGGGTGGTCGTGCATCCGGTCCAAGCGCAGGAACGCCTCGTCGATGGAGTAGATTTCCATGTCCGGGGTGAACCGGGAAACCGTGTCCATCACTCGGCGGGACATGTCACCGTAGAGGGCGAAATTGGAGGAAAAGACGTGGACCCCGTGCTTTCGAAACAGAGGCTGAAACTTGAACGCCGGTGCGCCCATGGGAATGTCCAGGGCCTTGGCCTCGTTGGAGCGGGCAATCACGCAGCCGTCGTTGTTGGACAGCACAACGATGGGCTTGCCTCGCAGCTTGGGATTGAATGCCCGCTCGCAGGATGCGTAGAAGTTGTTGCAGTCCAGCAGGGCGAAGATGCTCGAGGCCGGCATGACCTTGAGTTGTTTCATGGCTCGTATTCAGGGCATCTTGCGGATCACGCTCGTCACGACGCCCCAGACCTCGCAGTCCATCTCGGGCGTGAGTTCGATCTCGGGATATTCGGCATTGGCGGGGACCAGAAAGGCGTGCCCGTTCCGCCGCTTCAACGTCTTGACCGTGAATTCACCGTAGACAATGGCGATGACCACCTTCCCGTCCGTGACTTCGGCGGACTTGTCCACGACCAGCACGTCCCCGTCATGGATGCCCACGCCTTGCATGGAATCGCCGGTGGCCCGGACCAGATACGTGGCCGCCGGGTTCTTCACCAGGTAGTCTCATTCAGGTCCAGCCGCTTTTCCAGGAAATCATCGGCTGGAGACGGAAAGCCCGCCGTCACAGGCGACAAATACAGCGGCAGTTCGACATTCAGACCTTTGGCAACGCCGGAAATCAGGGCCAAGTCCTTGGACAGAGGAACCTGTCGCAACGTGTCAGCATTTTCGTGAGACATGGGGATGATCGTAGCGATCATCGAGAGGCGCGGCAATGGTTTGCGTTCCCGTCAACCGTGACATAAGCACTCTTTGCCATTCATCGCATTTTCTCTTGTTTCCTGAAACCACACATGAACACGCCAGCCAGCACCAGCGCCGACGCGACGAAGGAACGTACGGCTCTTATTTCAGTCATCATCGATCTGGCCTTTATCGGCCCGACCTTCGTTATTGCCGTTCTCGCGAATTCCATGACGCTCTACGCGGATCTGCTCGGCGATTTCAATGTTTTTTTCGCCAATGCCATGCTCTTGTTCATTCTCCACAAAATGAGAAAGGGGATGGGCGCGAATTTTGACTACGGAGCGGGGAAAATCGAAAACCTCATTGGCGTGGTCGGCGCCTGGTTCGTCGTGCTATCCGTTGGGTACATCATTTACACGTCCATCGGGCGGCTTGTTTCGCCCGTTGCCCTTGATCCCGGCCACCTGGCCATGGGAGCCGTGATCATGTTGGCATCCATGATGTCAAGCGGCTATCTCTGGGTTCGCAACTATCGGATTCACAAAAGGATCCCTTCTCCGGTCACGGACATTCAATGGCGGGTGCCCATGTCCGACACGGTCATCGCCGGAGGGATACTGTTCAGCCTGCTGGCCATGATTCTTCTGCGGGAATACGCATGGTCGCTCCATATCGACCCCGTCATATCCCTGGCATTAGGCGGGGTCATCATCTATTCCTTCTACGGGCTGATTAAAAGTTCTCTCTTCGACCTCCTGGACAGAACCCTCGAGGAAAAATACCAACTCATCATCACCCGTGAACTGGCGAACCATTATCATGAGTATGCCCATTTTCACGGTGTCCGCTCGCGGAGAACCGGAGGACGGGTGCTCATTGAAATCTTTCTGGAATTTGACCCTGACCAGCGCGTGGGCGAAGTCCAGCAGGTCATCCGGTCCATGCGGGAGTCATTGGAAGGAAAGATCGAAAACAGTTTCGTGAGCGTATCGCTTTCAACGGAACCAATACGTTGATACCGTTGACACATTTCGGCGCCTGACAACTTCCCCTGTTTTTTGGTGTCCAAGTCTGATCAGGGCCGCGGATCAGACCATGTGCCGGGATCCGCGGCTCGCGCATACTCCAAAAGCCCGCGGCCAAAGGGCGATGCGAGGTGGATGGAGTCGTATCCTGGGTCCACGCCATGTATGTACTGGACCAGGAGAACCTCCGCGCCATCGTCGTCCAGGCCGACTCCGGCAAAGAAGAACCCCATCTTTTCAACAAGATCGGCCACCACGCCGGTAGCCGGGTCCGCCAAGGGCAGCGCGAGGTGCGCCACGGGGATTCCCTGCCCGCAGGACAATGCCAGTTGGTCGCCCACGTGTTTCAGGATGTCGTGCCCGTACTGAGCGACGCTGATCCACGTCCACCCTTCCTTCAAGTCGGATTCCGAATAAATCCGCGCGAGGCCCTCAGGCAGACCGCGCCCCGAAACATCTGAAAATCGATAGTTTCTCCCCAGATGCTGGAATATTCGGCTGACCATCGGGCGGTGCCTGTCCGGAACGTGGAGCAGCGTCCCGTCGTCTCCATGCAGATAGTTGAGGAACACGACGCTGGCGATGCGCCCCGGATCCTGCCCGTCCTTTTCCCGCCAGATCCGGGAGGCCGGGCCTGCCGCCAAAAGCATTGCGCATTCCTTGAATCCTTGCAGCAGAAGGTTGCGCTGGGAATGGATATGATTCGTGACCGCCAGGGCGCTCATCGCGCGGAGACCAAGCGTTCGGGCGCTCTCGCTGAGCAAGGCGTACACGTCCTCGTGCACGCCGGGGCTTTTGAAGCGGGTATCCAGGATGAAATAGGTCAGTTCCCTCACGCGCGCTCCCGGGGTGTCGGCCACCAGGGCGCAATGGCCCATGAGTTCTCCACTTGCCGTTTCAGCCACCACCGAGACCATCTCTCCCTGTTCAAGCATCTCGCGAACCCTGGCTGGATAGTAGATCGATTCATTGAAGAACACCGCGCCATGCGCCCGCAATGCCAACCTGGCGATGCCTTCGGCATCATCGGGTTGTCCCAGGCGAACGGCATGGCTGGTCATTATCCGGGGCTTGGAGGAACCAGCGGAAGACTTCCGCGGGGCCGCCCTCTTTTCCTGTTCCTTGTCCTGTTCTCCTTGGTTGCCGGGCCCATGTTTGACGAGGCAGATCACCCGCTCTCCACCCTCCAGCAAGGAAAACGTCACTTCGTCAACCATGTGTCGGGCAAGAAAGGTTTGCAGCCCGGTGACGTCCTCCGCGGACGCGAACCGTTGCGCATCAAAGGCCGGGAGCGCCTCGTCCTCCAGGGGCAGGCCCCTGGAGCGAAGGACGATATGCAGGCCAAGCGTGGTGCGGGACAATCGGACCCGCAGCAGGTCGTCCTCTCTGCCGAAGCCGAGGGAAATGGAGTAGGTTGAGGCCTCTTCAAAGGCCAGACAGATGCGCTGGGAGTCCGTTGCGGAAAACCCGGACTGCAGGGCATACTCCCGGACCGCGGCCCCGACAACCGGGATCAGTTTGGTATTCGAAGGAAAGGCCAGTGAGACCACGTCAAAAAGCTGCATGACAAGGTTTTCCTTTCTTTCAGGATGGTTCAAAACGGGTTGCCATTCTTTTCCATCTGCGTCTGGGCCAAAACGATCATACCATGTTTTTCTGGAAAAAGAAGCAGGAATGAAAGCAATACAGGGAAAATTACATAACGGTAAACAGGCATACCCTTCAGTCCTTCGGAATCATTTGATCATGCTGCATGAGTGTTTTTCGTCCACTTGCCTCAGTAAATGAACGTCCGATCTTTTGCTTTCATGGCGACTTTCACAAGGATCGGCTCGATCAGCTCACCTTTTCCCACGGCAGGTCCAGGTCGTCACGTCCAAAATGTCCATAGGCCGCCGTTGGATAATAGAGGGGACGCAACAATTTGAGCTTGTCGATGATTCCGGCAGGCGTCAAATCGAATTCTTCCTGAAGCATTCGCTCAATTTCTTGATCCGGCAGCTCCCCGGCGCCGGAGGTTTTGACCAGGCAGCTAACTGGTTTGGCCACACCAATGGCATAGGAAATCTGGGTCAGGCATTTTTTGGCCCAGCCCCTGGATACGACGGTCTTGGACAGAAAGCGGGCCATATACGCAGCGGAACGATCCACCTTGCTAGGATCTTTCCCGGAGAATGCACCGCCGCCATGCGGTGCCGCACCTCCGTAGGTGTCCACAATGATCTTACGACCAGTTAATCCGGTATCGCCCTTGGGGCCACCGGTCACGAACCGCCCGGTAGGATTGATAAGGCACTTAAAATCCGGTGAGCGGTGGCTCTCGGGGATGACGGGCTTGATGATCCGTTCCAGAACGGATGCCCGAAGCTCATCCATGCTGATGTTGTCATCATGCTGGGTCGACAGGACCACGGTCTCGACATGAACGGGCTTGCCGTCGACGTAGCGAAAGGAAACCTGCGACTTTGCGTCTGGTCCCAGCCAGGCAATGGTGCCGCTTTTTCGGAGTTCGGCCTGCCGTTGGACCAATCGATGCGCAAAGATTATTGGAGCAGGCATCAATTCAGGCGTCTCGTCGCAGGCATAGCCGAACATCATGCCCTGGTCTCCGGCTCCGAGCACTCCGTCCTCTCGGTCGACCCCCTGGTTGATGTCTCGGGACTGACCGTTAAAGCGGACCTGGATTTCGCAGGCTTCGGGATCAATGCCGGTATTTGAGTCGCGATACCCCGTATCCCGGACAACCTGGCGCACCAGTGATTCAGTCATGGCCTGGACTTGCTGAAATACTTCGGAAGTGGCTTTGAATTCACCAGCAACGACAACGCACTGGTCGGCCAGTAACGTCTCGCAAGCAACCCTGGCATGAGGGTCACGGGACAGGAATTCGTCCAGGATACGATCGGAAATCCGATCGGCGAGCTTGTCAGGGTGTCCTTCGGATACGGATTCGGACGTGAACAGGTGGGAACGTGTGGAAGAAACGGATGGCATGAGGGCGCACCTCCTTCGCTCCTTGGTGAATGGGCTGCGCGTTTGGCGGCCACTGGGAGCGAAATCGGCGGGCCAACGCTTTAGCAGTATTTCTGAGTCGCCCTGCAAGTTGTAGATTAAATCGGCGACGATCGAACCACGGACAAAAAAAAGCCCGCTCAGCTTAAAGCCAAGGCGGGATAGGGGTATCTCGCTTTAGCTGGTATTTGTTAAGCGCCCCGCAAGCTGAGATCAACTCGGCGCTGGAGAAACTGATATTGCTTTTGCCCAAACGTGTCAACTCCAAAAACTCTTACCGGACGACACCAGATACCAATCCCCGCCAAGCTCCATTTCACTTCGATGGACGGCAACTCGCGGACAAAATTCCCATGGAGGAAATGACCACATGTTCGATCTGAAGAAGATCTGTCAAGCCCTCTTCCCTCGATAACTGCTGAAGGCGCAACGGGCTCAAAAGCTGATCCCGATCTCCGCGAACGGGCCGCTGATGTCCACGTCGGCCTTGAGACCTTTTTCGTCGATGGAGACGGAGTCGTAGCGGTACCCGCCGGCAAGAAAGAGGTGGTCCAGCGGATCGAAGCGTACCCGGCCGATGAGGCTGTAGAAGTGGTTTCCGGCGTAGGTCACTCCGCGGGCCTCGGCTTCCAGGGCGAAGAAGTCCAGGGGGCGAAAGCTGGCTCCGGCATAGAGCGTGGGTACGGGCAAAAACAGGCTCTCGGACTCGGAAAGCCCGGCCTGCTCCTGGCGGACCTCGATATCCACGTCCATCAGCCGCAGATTCAGCCCCAAATCCACGTTGAACATGCCCAGGGTCGCCGCCTTCAGCCCCGGAATTCCGTAGAACAGGCTCACGTCGTACTGATTCAGCCGCAGCTTGCCGTCGATGGGCGCATCCGCTGAAAAAGTCTGGTTTCCAAAGGTGAAGCTCCCCTTGGCCGTCCCCTTGCCCGAAAAGGTCACCGGCGTGGCCATGAATCCGATATTGGGGAGGATCAGCGGGGTTTCCAGCCGAGCGCGGAAGAGCAGGCCGGTCTCGTCGTCCAGTCCCAGGCTGCTTTCCAGATCAAGCCGGTCATCGCCCGTCTGGCCCTTGTAGGTCACGTCCCCGGAGGGGGACTGATGCCAAACGCCAACCGCCGCCTCGAACCCCGCGGCCCCGGCCCATCCGGGAAGAATCAGCACGATGCACGCCGCCAAAGCGGCCCAAAACTTGGTCACAGTGGTTTCTCCTCTGAAAGATTGATCATTTCCTGAAATGGAATGCACAGCATGCCCATATTGCGCATGTCCTCGATATTGTTCGCCGCGATCCGTTCGGTCTGGGCGGAACAGGCGTCCGTGACCACGATCACCCGGTAGTCCCGACCCAGGGCGTCCACGGCCGTGGCCCGGATGCAATTGGGATACTGGGTTCCGGCTACGATCAGCGTCTCCGCTCGCAGGCGACGCAACAGCAAATCCAGCTCCGTGCCCAAAAACGCGCTGAAGCGCTGTTTGGTCAACACGTAATCGCCGGAGCGCGGCATCAGCTCCGCCACGATCCGCGCCCCGGGCGTCCCGGCCACGCAGATGCCCGCGCCGTTCTGAAACAGCTCTTGCCGGGTATATTCCACGTCGCTGCCGTCGGGCCGGTGTTCCCGGACCACGTGGATCACCGGCCAGGATCGCTTCCGGGCATGCTCCGCCAGCGTGGCGATGACTGGAATGGTCTCCCTGGCCCCGGCCACGGCGGCCGGGGCGTCGGGCAAAACGAAATCGTTCTGCATGTCCACGATCAGCAGAGCGGGACTCAAAAACCCGAACACGGCGTCCTCCTATATCTCGTAATCCACCACGCCCCGATCAACGACCACCTTCTTCACGAATTCCACGCAGCGCTGATGCTCCGGATGCTGTTGATAAACTTGAAGGGCGTCACGAGATTCCAGTTCAGAGTACAGAACAACCTGCCAGGCCGGAGAAGCCTGAAAGACATCCAACCCGACCTCCAGATGCAGCAAGCCCGGAATCTTGCCGTTCAGCGCCTCCAGCATCTGCTTCATCTTCTTCCCGTTCTCCCCGGCCCCGGCTCCCTCTGCCTGCTCCTTCAACGTCCACATCACGATATGCTTGATCATTGTCTTCCTCCTTGGATGGCATGGTTTGTTGTGATGACGGTCGAATTGATTTTCAACGAAGACCTTACGGCGCTGGATTACAGCTTCAATTGCCATTTCGATCACCGCATAACAGAATCATAGAGCTCGAAAGATCCCTCTGCCCCCTGTTATCCGATTCTTGAGTCCTGAATTCTGACTCCTGAATCCTCCCTTTCACTCCGCCTTGGGCGGATTCTTGTCCGCCGGGACGATCATTACGAAGCGGGTTTCAGCTTCGGCCATCAGTTGTTCCACGGCCAAGGCCTCTTCCCCCTGGAAGGAGGCCCGCAGCTCGGCCACGTAGCGGGTGAGCAGCTCGCGGATATCCGCGAGGCCTTGCTCGGTCACGTCCCGGACGGCCACGTCCGCGCCGCTGGCCAGACGGCGGCGGATGGCGGCCTTGTCGAACCCATATTCCGGGTACTGGCACAGGTAGACCACTCCGCCGGTCATCCCGGAGCAAATCCAGGGGCCGGGATCGCCCAGAACCACGGCCCGCCCCCCGGTCATGTACTCGAAGGCAAAGCCCTTGAGGTGGGCGCGCACGGCCAGGTTGCTTTCCTCGTCCCGGACCCGGGACGTGATCCGGGCCCCGAACACCGCGTCCGCGCCGGACATCCGGATGCAGGCCCGGGAGTCCGCGTAGTTCTGGACCATGAGCGTCCCCCCGATGGCGCCGTAGGCGAAGCTCTTGCCCGTGGACCCGTCCACCCTGCGGCCCATCAGATTCGCGCCCTTGAACACGCCGCAGGCCCCGCCGAGGCTGCTCTTGGCCGTGCCGTCCTGGGCCCCGCCGTCCACCATCACGTCGATGCCCGGGATATTGAAGGCGCACAGACCGTTGCCGGGCACCGAGGAGTCCAGGCGCAACTTGGCCCGGCGCTCCCCGGAATCCCCGAATTGGCGGACCACGGCCCCGGCCAGGTAGGTGCCCATGGCCCGGTCCACGCTGCGCACGTACTGATCCGTGTACCGAACTTCCCGAGTCTGTTCGTCGGCGAACTCGGCCAGGGAGATGTCCGCCACCAGCTTGGTCAGGACGTTCAACGGCTTGCGGACCATGCGCAGGGCCCCGGCCGGTCCGGCGGAGCCGTCCATGGCCGGACGGGCCAGGATGTCCGTCAGGGCCACCACGTCTTGATGGGATATCTGGGCCAGAAACTCCGTGCGTCCGACCACGTCCCGGACCCGGCTGACGCCCAGGTCCGCCAGAATGGCCCGCATTTCCTCGCCGATACAGGTGAACAACCGCACCAGATTGCCGGTTTCCGCGGCCGCTTGCAGCGGGGTGAAGCCCTTGACGCCGCGCAGCTCCGCCTCGGCCTTGGTCCGCAGCTGAGT
Source organism: Desulfonatronum thiodismutans (assembly GCF_000717475.1). Lineage (NCBI taxonomy): Bacteria > Pseudomonadati > Thermodesulfobacteriota > Desulfovibrionia > Desulfovibrionales > Desulfonatronaceae > Desulfonatronum > Desulfonatronum thiodismutans. Next base: position 77,479 of record NZ_JPIK01000020.1, on the reverse strand, counting down.
GGAGATGCCCCGGGGACAGGTGTCCAGGTGGCAACGTTGGCAACTGATGCAGCCCACGCCCATCAGGGCCGCGGTGCCCATGCCCACCCGGTCCGCGCCGAGAAAGATCATCTTCAGGGCGTCCGCGCCGCTGCGCAGCCCGCCGTCGGCCCACAGCTCCACCTGATCCCGCAGACCGGACTCCACCAGGGCCCGGTGGGCCTGGCTGACCCCGATCTCCGCGGGCAGGCCGACATATTTTTTGCTGTGCTCCCGGGCCGCGCCCGTGCCGCCGTCAAACCCGGAAACCGTGACGATATCCGCCCCGGCTTTGGCCACGCCCACGGCAATGGTTCCCACCCCGCTGGTCACGGGAATCTTCACCGAAACCCGGGCCATGGGATTGGCGGTCTTCAGCTCGGTGATGATCTGGGCCAAATCCTCGATGGAATAGATGTCGTGATGATTGGAGGGGGAGATCAGGGCGATGCCCGGCATGCAATGCCGGGCCTGGGCCACCATGGGCGTGACCTTCTGGCCCGGCAGATGACCGCCCTCCCCGGGCTTGGCCCCCTGGCCGATCTTGATTTCCAGAAAGTCCACGGAATTGAGAAAGGCCATGTGCACGCCGAAGCGGCCCGAGGCGATCTGCTGGCCCCGGTTGTGGCGGTACTTGCCGAGCATGTCCGGAATCTCCCCGCCCTCCCCGTTCATGCACACGATGTTCAAAAGCCGGGCGGCCTCGGCATAGCTCCGAAAGGAGTTCTCCCCCTGGGAACCGAAGCTCATGGCCGGAATGATCAGAGGCATGGCATGGCCGCCGATGGTGATGTCCACCTCACTCATGGCCAGGGGCGCGGCTTGGCTGGGCCGGGAGAAGCCGAGAACATGGCGCAGGGCCACCGGATTTTCCCGCTCCAGGGCGGCCAACTCCTGGGCCATTTCCCGGAACCCGGCCACTCCGGTGGCGGCCCGGCGCAGCACCCGGCCGACCTTGGTGTTCCGCGCCGGGGTACTCCAGAGCTGGGCCGACGTCTCCCGAACGGCCCTGCCCAGACGGACGCGGGCAATCTCCTCCAGCCGGGCCAGGGACAGACCGATATCCGGCGACTGACAAAAGTTGGCGCATTTGAAGATCCTCGCCAGATCCTCGGCCAGGCCGATGGAGGAGAAAATCCGGCCATAACCGCACAACTCATGGATGCCCATGGTGGACATGACCTTTTCCATGCCCTTCTGGAGCACGTCCATGGTGGTCCGGATCACGGTCTCGGCCGGTCGGCTCTCCGTGGCGTGCTCCCGGGCCATGCGCCAGATCATGTACGGATTGATGGCATCCGCGCCCAGCCCGAGCAGGAACATTACGTCGTGCAGGTTGCGCACCGCGGCGCTGCGCACCACCAGGGAACAGCGCCGCCGCAAACGGTGCTCCTCCAGGAAATTGCCGATCACGGCCAGGGCCAGGCCCGGATCGACATACACCCGCCCGTCGGAGAAGGTGCGCGAGTCGTCCAGAACCAGCAGCACGGCCCCGGCGTCGATGGCGGCCCCGGCCTCCAGACACAAATCGGCAAGACGCCGCTCCAGGCAGCCTTGGCCGTTGCCAGGCCCGCTGTCTGGATCGTCGGTTTTCGCTTCGAAAACCGCATCCAGAACAGCAACCCGGGCCGGATCCCGCCCCTGTCCGGTAAAAAAAGAAAGCACGGAGTCCATGGTCTGGGTGCCGAACTCCGCGGCCAATTGGGACAGGGCCGCTCCGCAGACCCGACCGTCCAGGCAGCCGCCCAGGAGCAACGGAGTGCGCAACTCCAGCCCCACGGCCCCGGCCCGCTCCCGGTTGTCGATCTCCGGCCGGTCGCCGAGAATGCAGCGTGTGGTGAAATGGTCGGGCTCCCGCTCCCGGTCGATGGCCGGATTGGTGACCACGGCAACATTTTCCTTGAAAAACTCGGAGATGTTGGCCAGCCCTTCCGGGGTCAGACAGGCCAGGGGGCCCTGATAGCCCATGGAGCCGATCACCGCCCCGCCGACGGTGGCCGTTTTCTTGCGCATCTCCACGTCGTACTTGTGCCAGCCCAGAGCGGCCAGCACGTTCTCCCGAACCATCTCGCCCGGCGACATCCGCGACCGGCCGTCGTCAAGCAGGTTTTCCAGGCCAAAAGCATTCTCCGGCTTATCCGGAACAGCTTGATACAAGGTCCCAATCCGCTCACGCAGCCCGTCCCGGCCCCGCATCAGCCGGACCAGTTGGCGTTGATAGGCCCGGTAGTTGAACACCACGGCCCGCCGACCGGTCAGGGTAAAAATGGCCATTTTTTCCCCAGGGGCCAGAGGCACGGGGTCCGAGGCCGTGTCCTCGAGGTCCACCACGCCTTTTTCCGAGGACAGATAGTAATTGTAGTCGCTCTCGCCGAACCACAACGGACGCAGCCCCAGGGCGTCCACGCTGCCGATGCACACGTCGCCGTGCCGGGCGATGACCGCGGCCGGCCCCTGGGCCGAGGGCGGAAAGAACCAGCGGTAGGTTTGATAAACCTCGCGCAAATCCTCGGGATAATGCTCCACCTCGCTGTGCACGGCAGGGAAGACCATGGCAAAGGCCTCGGTGAGTTCCAGGCCGTAGCGGTGGATCAAACCCTCGACGGCCCGGTTCAGATCCTGGGAATCGCTGCCCCCGGGCACCGGTTCGATGCCCAGATTGCGTGCCGCGCCGCGCAGCCGCTCGATGGTGTTGATTTCGCCGTTGTGGGCCAGGATGGAGAAGGGTTGGGTGCGCTCCACCGTGGGCAAAGTGTTGGTGGAATAGCGACTGTGGCCCAGGCAGATCTTGGACCGGGTGGCCGGATCGCGCAGCTCCGGATAAACCCGCTGTAAAAGTTCCGGCCCGCCCCGGACCTTGTAGACCACGCTGTCCTGAGACAGGGAGGCCACATGGAGATCCGGCTCCAGGTCCTCCAGCTCCACCAGGACCTTGAACAGCAGCCGACCGGAATCAATGCGCACGTCCCGGCGGACCAGCCCGGCCACCTGCCAGAACAGCGGTGTCTCGGCCCGGGCCATGGGGCCCAGTTCGTCGTCGTTGGTCCGGCCTTGCAACTCCAGGAGGATGTCCAGCCCGCGCAGGGCAAAGGTCTTGCGGACCGTGTCCAGAATATCGTCGGCCCGTTCGCGGATCCGGCGAGGCAGAAGCAGATGACCCACGAAAAAACCGCTGGACTCCGCCAGATGGGGCGACAAACCGGCTTCCCGCAACCGACGGCTCCACAGTTCCCGCGGCACGTCGGTCATAATCCCGCACCCGTCGCCCTCGTCGTTGATGTCCCCGGAACGATGGGCCATTTTCTTCAGGGCCTCGATGGTCCGGACGATATTGGCATGGGTCACGCGGCCGCGCTTGTCCACGAAGGCGATAATCGCGCAGGCGTCGCGCTCTTCGCAAATTGGTCGGCTGGAAGCGAGACCGCAGGATGGGATGCACTTTGACACGATGTCCTCCGTCTTAAAATAGCGAAAATAATGGGGAGCGAAGAATCGACGTCCGTCGGCGAAGCAACGCAGCGTCTTCGGCATCATTAGCCGACCGGGTGAGAGAAATCAAAAGCTTCACGTGCTGAATCGGTCGGTTCAACCGCTTTATTCAGCCGCTCAATCCGAATGTTCAGATCGGCCGCTCCACCAAATACTTCCAATACCGCCGGGGCATGAAGCGACGTTGCAACCCTTCGCAATACAGCAAGCCCCTCCTAGTTGCTTCATCAGGTACGTTATCCTCCTACTCGCTCCTCAATTTTACGTGTTTCAATCCACGCCCCCCGCGCGGGGGGCGACGGTCTGCCATTGTGGGCCTCGCTCGTAGGTAGGTGTTTCAATCCACGCCCCCCACGCGGGGGGCGACAGGCCGTGGCCGGGATCAGGATCGATGGCGGAGCGTTTCAATCCACGCCCCCCACGCGGGGGGCGACCAGGGTCTGCATGGAGCCGGACTTGCCCAGCGTGTTTCAATCCACGCCCCCCACGCGGGGGGGCGACTCGCGCACCCCGATAGCAGTAGCAACACGATCCAGTTTCAATCCACGCCCCCCACGCGGGGGGCGACAACGCGCCGCTGAAATCGACTGGCTGAAGGACGAGGTTTCAATCCACGCCCCCCGCGCGGGGGGCGACGACGCATGCTTGATCATTGCGTCAAAGAACTCCTGGTTTCAATCCACGCCCCCCGCGCGGGGGGCGACATTTATGTCTGGATTGAAACCGCGTATCTGGCAAGTTTCAATCCACGCCCCCCGCGCGGGGGGCGACTACAGACAGGTGCTCTTCGTGGAGAAGGTTACAAGTTTCAATCCACGCCCCCCGCGCGGGGGGCGACGCGTCCCCGTCCTGACCACCTTCGCCGTTATGCAGTTTCAATCCACGCCCCCCGCGCGGGGGGCGACCCTACCCGTACAAGCGGGCGGCGCAAAAGGTGCGGGTTTCAATCCACGCCCCCCGCGCGGGGGGCGACCGCGCCGACTGGATTGGAAATATCAGCGGTTACGCCGTTTCAATCCACGCCCCCCGCGCGGGGGGCGACGTTGTATCGCCTTCAACTTCGCGGCGTATTCACTGTTTCAATCCACGCCCCCCGCGCGGGGGGCGACATCAGCTTGTTCAGCCCGTCGTAAGTCTTGACGAGTTTCAATCCACGCCCCCCGCGCGGGGGGCGACTGTCGGCTTACGAGGCTTGATACACGAAGCTCGCGGAGCCGATTTTTCGCGAACTCTTGATTTGGGAGGAGTCCCAAGGACACCAAGAAACGCTTTTCGCAAAAACAACAATAAAAACAAGCTGTTAAGGTTAGCGCGAACCTACCGTATTTTCTACGGACGCTCCTGGTTCGCGACTCGGTCAAATGACCAACGGGCCCTCCTGATCAATGGGTTCTTTTGCTCCGGCATGTTCCACCCGCCTCCGCCAGTTTGAACCCAAAAAATAAAATCTCAGGCTATCCTTTTCCGGGTCGATTTCGTCGAGCAGTTGTTGTTTCAGCTTGGTCCATTGGGCCGGATCGACAATGCACTCGAACACCGAGAATTGAACACGCTGCCCGAAATTCTTGCAAATCTTGGCCACTCGTCGCAAGCGTCCCGGACCGCCGGGGTCGGACGTGGAGACGTCGTAGCTGACAAGGACGAACATGGGATTGCATCACCTCCAGATAAGCGGCGGGTAGCCGTCCAGGTCACCGCGAATATGCCGGGCCAGAAGCAAGGCCTGGGTGAACGGCAGGAGACCGATTTCCACTTTTTCGTTCAGGAACGGATGGTTGATCACCTCCTGCTTGCGTTTTTGATAGGCCACGAGGAACTCCTTGCGGGCGTCGTCCTTCATCAACACGCCGCCTGTTTCAGCCCGGATAAATCCGGATTCCTTGACGGCCCCAAGGTTGATCTGGGAGAGCACCAGCCGATCCGCGATGACCGGTCGAAACTCCTCCATGATGTCCAGAGCGAGTCCGGCCCGGCCCGGACGGTCCCGATGCAGAAAGCCCACCGCCGGGTCCAGGCCGACGGATTCCAGGGCGCTGCGCACGTCGTGCATCAGCAGGGTGTACGCGAAGGAAAGCAGGCAGTTGACATTGTCCAGGGGCGGACGGCGGCTGCGGTCCCGGAATTGAAAAGCATCTTTCCGCGCGGTGATCAGGTGATCGAATACGCTGAAGTACGTTCCCGCCGCATCGCCTTCAATGCCGCGCAAGACGTCCAGTGAAGCGGGAACCTGAAGCTGATCCAGCGAGTATCGCAATCGCTTTGCCGCGTTTTCCAAGGCCTCGGTTCCGGGCTTATTTTCGGGCTTGTTCCCGTGATCACGAAGCGCCCTGCGCAGGACCGTGCGGCTGTTGGCAATTTTGCCAGCCAGAATTGAGCGAGCCATGCCGGCGGATCGGTCCGGGTCGTCCGCCCAGCGATACTGTTCCCGGCGCAGCAGGACATTGCCGGAAACCGGTCCCTGGACCCGGGCCAAAAAGCGCCCATATTCGGTCAGAAAGCTGACCCCTACGCCCCGCTCCGCGCACAGCCCCAACAGAAACGGACTGCACGAAACCTGCCCGAAACAGACGATGCCGGCCAAGGTATGGATGGGTACCTGAAGCCGTGTCTCCTTTTCCACGCGCACCAACACGGTCTCGCCCTCACGAGACAGATACGCGCCCTGGGTCGTCACATAGAGGGTGTTCAAGAGTTTTTTCATTCTGGTTCCGTAAGGATGCGCTTGAGATAGCGGCTGACGTTCTTGTTCACGCCGACCGTCTTGGGCAGGCAGATTTCCAACAAAGAGCAGCTGTCGCATTTTTTCGCATACCGAGCCGACGGGGTTGATCCGGAGCGGATCAACGCATGCAGCCTCATCGCCGTCTCCGTGGTTTCCCGGCGCAGTTTCGCATCAAAAGCCACGTCCTTGCGTCTGCGGTTTTGGCCGTAAAACAAGGCCCCCCCGAGCACGTCGCGGCCGAGCATTTCTTCCAGACACAGGCCTGGGCGCAAAGCTGCACCTCGTCGCAGTTGTCCTTCTTGGGGCGGCCCCGCTTGTATTCCACGGGAAACGGCGCCCACTCATTTTCCTTGAGGTGATATTCCACCACGTCGGCCCTGCCTGAAAGACCCAAGGCCAAAGACCGCAACGGCACGCCCGTCTCGATCCGCACCCCGCCCCGTGTTTCCCGCTGCCGGGAATCCACCCGCTCATGCATGATCCGCCCTTCGGTCGTGAAGCGGTTTTCCGTCCAGACCTGCTCAATGCGGATCAACGCGCACTGCCTGGGGCAAAATACCAGATGCTGCAATGCGGAAAGGGGGAGGAGGTCGGCTTCTGTGTACATGTGACTGACTTCGCTTACGCTGTGCGACGTCGCGACTCGTCAGAAGAGCAAGTCAGCGATACTGGCGCAATTTTTCCAGCAGACGAGTGCGCATGACCTGCTTGTCTGCTGGATACAGGGAAATGAGGCGCTTTCCCTGCTGTTGGTAGAGTTGCTGTTTCTTGAGCATGCCGATTTTGTAGTCCGCCGTCTCCATACCCCAGTATTCGATGTACACGTCGAATTCCGGCAGATAGAAATCCGGGCGGATGGCGTACCCGTCCAGGATGCGGAACCGCTCGTCGTAACGATAGCGGATGCCTTCCGCCTTCAGGGCCTCGCAGATGAGTCGCTCGCCGTCGGACTGCACCCAGGTGCCGTCCTTGGCCCTGATGTTCTTTTGCAGCTCCACCTTGATCTCGTAGTTGCGGCGCTCCAGAAAAACCTCGTCGAAGCAATGGTCGCAAAACGGGCGCTGGAAGGCCTTGCGGCTGCGCACGTACTCATCCGGAGCCAAGCGCACGCCACACCGCTTGCACAGATGAACAACCTGTTCCTCGGCGATACGCACGGCCTCGGTGATGTACTCCACGGCCAGGGCCGCGTCGCGCTGGTTGTAATCTTTTTCCACCGGGCTCGCGGCCATGTCGCGAAGGTCCGGCAAGGCCGGCCTGGCTGCGACGCCGTACAGCTTGAGCGCCCGGACGGCATACTGGCGGACCTGGGGATGCGTGTCGGACAGCAAGGGATGCAGCGCGGCAACGGCCTCATCCGCATCGGCCAACCCGGCCAGCTTGCCCATGGCCGACGCGGCTAGGCGGCGCACATTGGCCACGGGCGAACGAGCCAGATTCGCAAGTTCCGGCAAGGCGGCCGGATCACCGGAATTGCCGAGATCCACCGCCCGTTGCCGGAATTGCTGTTCGAGCTTTTTGTCCATCAGAGCAGTTCCATCATCTCCACCCCCGCCGGAGGCTGGCCTACGGAAACTGAAAAGTTCGTGAAAGACCGGGCCGGACCGGTGGAGTCATCCTGGCGCTTCACTTGGATCAGGTCAAAGAGTTTGTGAGCCGGCGCGTTGCCGAGCTTGTTCTGGTGCTTGAAGACAAAGAGCTTGCGGCTGCTCATCAGGCCGCGCGCGGCCGAACGGTCGTGCTCGAACATGTTGATCAGGGCATCCCAAAGCAGGTCCAGGTCCGCATCGGAAAAGCCGGTCTTTTCGGCCAGAGGGGCGGAGACGAAGCCGTGGGCCACATACAATCCGTAGGGCACGATGTGCTTGCGGCCCATGGTCCGCTCTTTTTCCAGGTCTTTTTCATTGGTTACGGCCATCCGGGTGATGCTGATTTCCTGGGGAACGATGGGCTCCACGCTCTTGGCAAAGGCCAGTTGCACCGGCCCCCGAACTTGGCCGCAGTTGATATCCGTGGTCATAACCGCGCCAAAGGTTCGAATGTCGTAGAAGTTGGCGCACATCCAGCCCGTGACCTTCAGAGCGTCCTCGATCTTTTTGGGCAGCTTCTTGGCTTCGTACTTGAGATCGTGAGCAACGTAGGCCTGCTCGTGGGTCCTGTTCAGCACGGCCTTTTCCTGAATGTAGATCTTGAAGCCCTCTCCCCCCTCTTTGGCCAGGGCCACATGGTTGCGGATCTTGCGCTTCAGGCAGACGTCCGTGACCAGCCCGTGTCCGGTTTCCGGGTCGATGCGGGGCATGTTTCCGGCGTCCGGATCGCCGTTGGGATTTCCATTGATCACGTCGAAGAGCAGGACGAATTCATGGCGGTTGGCGATGGCGGTCATGACTAAGCCTCCTTGGTTTTCTTGGTGAAAAGATCTTTGCGCTGATGGTAGTAGCCGATCATGAACAGCCCCTGTTCCTCGGACGTCATGGTGGCCGGAAAATCGTCGAAAGCGTCCATGATCTCCTGGATCATTTTTTCATGGTTGAAAGCCAGGCCTTTTTTCTCCGGATCCTTGCGCAGCTTGGCTGTGTGGTTGGCCGTGTTTTTGAGCAGGATGTGAAAGACCTGTCCGGGATTAGCCGAGGACGAGCCGAGGTAGCGGTCCTTGAGGGTGGCGTTGGCCCCAGGGACCGCATCTTCCTGGGCCTTTTCCAGCACGGCGAACAGCCTGCCCAGCAAATACGGACGATCGGTTCGAGCGGAATCGAGTGACACGGGTACCTCCCTTTGCTTGTTGCGGATCAAAAACGCCTTGATCAAGGCGGCCCGAAAATACGTGACCTGATGCTCGGCCCGGATGCGGCCGAGCACGGTGGGCAGCAGGCTTTGCGGATAGGGCGAGCCGGTGAGCATGGCCTTGGCCATGCCGCCTGCCAGGACCGGCGAGATGTTTTCGCTTTTACCCAGCGGCGCGGTCTGGCGAAGCAATCGCCAGAGCGGTGGAAACTCCGGATCGGAGTCGAACTGCCGGACGATTTCCAGTTGCTGAAAATGCCTGCCCACCTTGCGCAACAAGTCCCCCACGGTGTTGCTCGCCCAAAATCGAATGGACAACCGGGATGCATTGGGCGCCAGAGCCAACAGATAGAACCGCACGGATTCGTCCAGGTCCGGTACGATGTCCACGGCCCGCCCTCCGGACCGGATGGCCTGGAGCAGATCATGAATCTTAACCGTGGTCTGATGATCAATTTGGGATTGGGGCGATGACTCCACCGGGGCGGGGTCAAACAGATCCGCCAGAAAATCCTCCGCCGGATTGGAGCGTTCGGCCCAGAACACGATGGTCATGTCGCCGATGGTGACTTTCTGGCGACTGCCTCTGGCCAGCAGGGCATTGAGGGCCGTGGTGTAGGCAAAAGCGGATGTTTCGCCCACGTCGGCCTTGTCCCGCCCGTAGGAGACGAAGGCCGAAGCATTGAAGGAAACGATGTACCCGCCGGAAGTCTGCCCACCTACGACGCCTTTGATGGGCGTATGCACTCGGGCCAGGGGCATGTTGTCTTCACCGGTGATCAGGCACTGGACCTTGGGGGCGTCATCAGACAAGGTCTGGAAGGCGCTCCATCCCCGCTGAACCGAAGGTCGGGCATGAATGAAGCCTTTGCTGCCCTCAAGGCGAAAGACGAGATTGGTGCCAGCTACTTCCTCCCAGGGGTGGTGGGCACTGATGATCGTCTCGGCGTCCCCCGGCTCCCAGTTGTCCACGAAGCGCCGAACCGCGACAAGGCCCGGATCGTCCACGTCCGCGCCGACCTCGGCAAGCAGTTCCTTGAAAGCGGCGAGCTTTGGAGCGTGTCCCTTGGTTCCGCTTTTGTCCGCGCCCAGTACGTAGGCGGCCTTGTCCCAGAGAAAGTTCGCCTTGACTCCGGAGGTTCTGGTCACTGCCGCCGGGACGGCCATTTTGCGGGGAAAGCGTTTTTTGCCGTCCTCAACCCGGAGATCCTCTACCCCTCGAAGGTTGCCCTCCTCATCCAGGACCAGAGCAAAGGAGATGTTCTCCATGCTTGTGCCGTACGGTGGCATGCCCGAGTCGGGATCGGCGATCATCCTTTCGTAGTAGCCATGCAATGCTTGCAGAATCATGCTCGCACCTCCGCTGACCAGGGCGGGGGCGGCTCGATGACGCCGTCCTTCATTTCGGCTTTGAAAAACAGCGGCGTCATGCCCTGGGAAAAGTCGATGTCCAGGAGCATGTAGCCCAGCTCCTTGATCTGGCCGTCATAGAAAGACACCGGCACCTCGCCTTCGACCAGCTCAAAAGAGGCCGGGAACTCCCGGCAGCCCAGGCATGGTTGGTGGAAGAACCGGCCGGACTTGGCCCGGCGGTTGAAAATGTCCAGGTGCTTGCCCTCGTTGTCTTCCGGTCCGGCCTTGTCCGTGAGCACGAAATGGGCTTCGATGACGTAGTCCACATGCCGCAGGAGCGTGGCGGCGCGTTGCTGGCGGTTGTTGCCCTCGTCCACGAGAAAATACAGCGGTTTTTTGTCCCGCATGGCCGTGACCGGATTGGGTTTGGGGATCTTGGAACTGACTTCGTTGCGGCGGACATTGTCGAAAATGATGGGCTTGAGCACGTGAATTCTGTCCACCACCCAGCGGATGGCCGGTTTCCAGTGAATGGCCTCCAGGATGCCCCGGGCAGCGGAGGGGGTCATCACGTCGTAGGAAACGCGTTCCACCTTCATCTCTGGTCTGGTCCAGCAGGCATAGTCGCCCCAGACCCGCAGCTTGATGCCGAATGACATGGCGTCCTCCTGTGTTTTGGCCGCGAGGCATGGTCCTCGCGGCCAAAATGCTTACGAACACAAACGTTTAACTTCGTTTCAATCCACGGACCAAATGATGGTCGACGGCTGGCTAACCTCCTTCAATTTTCTCAGCCCCATATCTTGAGGATGGATTTCTTGGCAAGAATAACATTTCTTGAAATTGAATGGTTAAACGATCAATGACGACGGATCCCAGACATCCCCCTCATCCACGCGCAAACCAACGTCCCTGTCGTAGGCCGCCTCGTTGCAAAGTACAGGATACTGATCATGGATCATTTCCACGGCCCCGGAAGCTTGCAGTCGAGCCAAATCCCTGGAGCGGACGGTCACGGAATATTGTTGCAGCTTGCGCAGCGTGGAGCGAGGGAAGTCGGTATGCCGCAGCTCCCGGATCAGCCGTTGGGCCTCCAGGGATTCCACGAGTTCCGGACCATTCCCATCCGGCTCCAAAGGAATGATCAGGGCCGTGCCTTCGTCCTCAATGATGCGGAAATCCCGGGCCACCTCCTTGAACGGGAGGATCAGCTCCTTGCCGAGGGGAGCGTTCAGGCGTTTCAGGATCTGTTTGCCGTCCAGATCCTGAACATCATAGAGCAGCTCGAAATACCGGCGCATGACTTCCAGCCCCAACGGGTCGGCGTCCGGCATGGTGCGCAAGGTCTCGGCGGCCCGGGAAGCGCAGCGTTGCAGCCAGGGCATTCTGGGCGGCTGCTCCGGCTCATAGACAAAGACGTGACCGCCGCCCCCCCGTCCAACGGGCAGCCTGCCTTCCCGGTTGCACCGCCCGGCGGCCTGGGCAATGGAATCCAGTCCGGCCATGGCCCGGTAGACCGCGGGAAAATCGACGTCCACGCCGGCCTCAATGAGGGATGTGGAAATCACCCGGCAGGGGAGGTTTTCCTTGAGACGCCGGCGGATCACGGCCAATACGCGGCGACGGTGGACCGGGGTCATGTTGGTGGAGAGATGCAACGCGCCATCCCGGTTGGCCAGGTGTTCAAAGACCGCCTTGGCCTGGGGCTTCGTGCTCGTGATGCACAGCACCTGCTCATGTTCGTCCAATCGCGCGGCCAGTTCCGCATTGGAGAGCTTGCCGACGAACCGGACATGGGTGCGCTTGAGTTTAGCGTAGAGGCGGTCCGGACGGGATATGATTTCCCGCACGTCGCGCAAGGCGGTGCGCAGGTCGGGGTCGTCCAAGGCAGGTTGGGTGGCGGTACACAGCACCACGGAGCAGCCGTAACGATCCACCAGTTCGCGCAAGGCCGCCAGACAGGGTTCCAGGTACTCCGTGGGAATGGCCTGGGCCTCGTCCAGAATGATCACGCTCCGGGCGATGTTGTGCAGCTTGCGGCAGCGCGAAGGCTTGTTGCTGAACAAGGACTCGAAGAACTGCACGTTGGTGGTGACCACCACCGGAGCGTCCCAGTTCTCCGCGGCCAGACCGCGCCGGATGTCGTATTCCCGGTCCTCCGGATCGTCCTTGTCCCGATAGTTGCAATGATGCTCCAGCACTTTGGTCCGGCCGAGAATGTCGCTGAACACCTTGGCGTTCTGTTCGATGATGGACGTGAACGGAATGGCGTAGATGATCCGACGCAGCCCATGAGCCACGGCGTGATCCAGGGCAAAGGCCAAAGAAGACAAAGTCTTCCCGCCGCCCGTGGGCACGGTCAGGGAGAAGAATCCCGGCGGCGACGCGGACATGCGTCGGCAGTCTTCCAGGATGTCGCGACGCAGGATGTTCACCGGGGTGGGATCAGCCTTGCGCAGCAGGCCATCCAGATGCCTGTCCAGGTCGGTTTGCAAGGCCGGAAGCTGATCGGCTTGAGCCTGATTATTCGAGTTCGCCACTGCATTGCGCAATCCGGCCTTTTCCGGCGAGCAAAAGGCTTCCGTGTCCAGGAAGTCCGCGTCCGTGAGGCAGGAAAAGAGCATCCGGGTAAAGAAGGACAAGGTGAAGCCCGCCTGGTCGCGAGGCAAGGTGAACGGCGGCTTCAGGTCGGCTGGACAGGCGACAACGGGCGACACCTCAATGTGATCCGGAATCCGCTCCTGCTTCAGACGAAAGTGAAGCTGGCCCTCCTGCATTCCGCCATCCGGCAAGCCGCCGTGATGGCCGGCCACGACGTAGGACAGCAAAAGCCCAAGCCGTCCGCATTGCTCAGCGCCCAGGCGGGACCCGAAAATGGAGTGGTTGACCCGGATTGGCCGCCCCTCCAATCTCGCGATGAACTCCGCTGTCGCCTTGCCCGCGTCGTGCAGCAAACCGGCGGTCCGCCCCCAGTCGGAAGCGCTGAAAGCCGCGGCGAATTCCGCGGCAAGTCGGGCCACATTCTCCAGATGATCATCAAGAAACTGCCAGTCCGACTTGTCCGGACTCAGCGTCGAATGGGCGTAAAAAAGCATGGTCACTATTCCTCACCTCCATTCTTGGCGGTTCATGTCTCTTGACGATGTCTCTGAAAGCCTACCCGTGCGGAGTATACAATCGGTCAATTCACTCACGACACATCAAGCATTCAACCTGGCCGCTCCACCAGATGCTTCCAATACCGCCGAGGCATGAAGCGACGTTGCAAGGCCGGGTTGCGGCGTTCTGGCACGGCCAGGGCCTGAACGTATTCCCGCCAGAGATCCTGGAACGCGGCTTCCCGTTGGCTGAGCAGAGCGTCGATATTGTCCGGAACCCCGACCACCGGATGCAGGGCCTGACCGTCCCAGGCCGCGGCCAGCCCGCGGCGCAGGTCGTGGATCACCCAGTTCTCACGGGGAAAGCGATGCTGGAAATGGGGCGTCACGAGGGGCAAAACATTGTGGTCCGGCTCAAAGCGGGCGTACAGGGTCCCGTCCCGCAATTCCATGAACCGCAGCAGGCCGGTGACGCGGTGCGCCTCCTTGCCGACCTTGGCCTTCCAGTCCATCACCCGGCGCACGGCGGCGTTGGTCCGCATTCCCAGGACGTTTCTCCCGGCTTGCAGCGTCAGGCGCGCAAACTCGTACAACGGTTGTTCGGCGCCCTGAACCTCGGCCAAAAACACGTACATCACGTGTTGAACCGTCCCCTCTCCACCGGCCTGGCGCAAACGCTCCAGGAATTGAGCGGCCGTCTCGGGATGGGCCGAAACCGACGTCGGCGGCCACAACCCAGGCCGCCCCCCACCATCGACCTGAAAACCGCACCGCTCCAGCCCTTCCCCATCCGCCGCGGCAAAGGCGCACAAGAGCCCGTCAAGGCTGTTGTCGTAGGAGAAGATGCGTGAAGTTTGGTGCATTACAAACGATCCTTCTTACCAAAACGACAACTGCTTCATCCTCGGCGCTCCGCGCTTTTCCAGGCCCCGGAGCACGGTTTCGGCCCGGGCCGGGTTCCAGGTTTCGCTTTGCCAGAATTTGCCGCCGGCCGTGACGAAGAAGCGGGCTCGTTTCATGACCACGCCGAGCTTTTTCAGATCCTCGGGATGCAGGGGGCCGAAGCGGCGGGCCGCGATGATTCTGCGGGCCGAACGGACCCCGATGCCGGGGATGCGCAGGAGCTGCTCCAGGGGGGCCCGGTTGACCTCCACGGGAAACAGGTCCGGATGGCGCAGGGCCCAGGCGGCCTTGGGGTCGAGCTGCTCGTCCAGCCATTCATGCTGGTCGTCGAACAGTTCCGCGCTCTGGAAACCGTAGTAGCGCAGCAGCCAGTCCGCCTGGTACAGACGGTGCTCGCGGAGCAACGGCGGACCGCTCAGAGCCGGCAGGCGGTTGTCCCGGCTGACCGGAACGTAGCCGCTATAATAGACCCTTTTCAGCCCGAACCGTCCGTACAGGGCCTCGGCAAGCCGCAAAATCTGCCGGTCCGGTTCCGGACTGGCTCCCACGATAAGCTGCGTGGTTTGCCCGGCCGGGGCGAACACCGGGCCGTTCGCGGTCCGGGCCGGAAGCCTGCGCCGGTCTTGCGTTGCTTCGCCGATCATTTCGCTGATCCGGAGCATGGGCAGCAGCACTCCGTCCCGGGTCTTTTGAGGCGCCAGGCTGCGCAGGGAGGCTTCGGAGGGCAGCTCAATGTTCACGCTCAGCCTGTCCGCGGCCAGACCGGCCCGCTGGATCAGTTCCGGCGCCGAGCCGGGGATGACCTTCAGATGGATGTACCCGCCAAAGCCATGCACGCGACGCAGATCTTCGGCCACCCGGACCATCCGCTCCATGGTCCAGTCCGGATTACGGCAGACCGCTGAACTCAAAAACAAGCCCTCGATGTAATTTCGCCGATAAAAGTTCAGGGTCAGGTCCACGAGTTGGCCGACCGTGAACGTGGTCCGGGGCAGGTCGTTGTCCCCGCGATTGACGCAGTACGCGCAATTGTACTCGCAGACGTTGGTATACAGAATCTTGAGCAGGGAAATGCACCGCCCATCCGCGGCCCAACTGTGACAGATTCCGGAATGGGCCGGAGCACCCAAGGTGGCACCCTGGCGAACAGCCTTGGACCCACTGGAGGAACAGGACACGTCGTAGCGGGCCGACTCGGCCAGGATGGCCACCTTGCGAACCAGGTCCGGCCGATGAATAAACGCCGGGACGCCGCGATTCGATTCCTTGCCACTGTCCGCAATCAAACCGGAAACCATCTCCATAGCCTTCCCCATTGCCAGCTCATCCTTGTTCAACCACCGATCCGGGAGATTTCAGCGGACAATTGCATGCCGGTCAATCTTGCCTCGTGGGACAAGATTGATTATAGATATTGATTAAGGCATACGGCAGCCTCGGCTTGAAACACATATCTTCTTCACACAGGAGGTTTATCGGAAAATGAAACGGATTGCATTGTTTTTAATCACCAACATCGCCATTCTCGTGGTCTTGAGCATCGTCCTTTCCCTGCTCGGCTTCACGGGTATTCTTGATGAAACGGGCAGGGGTCTGGACTATGGAAGCTTGCTGGTCTTTGCCGCTGTTTTCGGCTTCGGAGGTTCGTTCATCTCCCTGGCCATATCCAAATGGATGGCCAAACGCCTGACCGGGGCCAAGGTCATCACCTCGCCGCGCAACCAGGCCGAGGCCTGGCTCGTGGAAACCGTGAAAAATCAGGCGGCTCGTGCCGGAATCGGCATGCCCGAAGTGGCCGTTTACGACTCCGACGCCCCCAATGCCTTTGCCACGGGCATGAGCAAGAACAACGCCCTGGTGGCCGTGAGCACCGGCCTGATGCGTTCCATGACCCAGGACGAGGTGGAGGCGGTTCTGGCCCACGAAGTCAGCCACGTGGCCAACGGAGACATGGTCACCCTGACCCTGATTCAGGGCGTGGTGAACACCTTCGTCATCTTCATCTCCCGTGTGGTGGGCTACTTCGTGGACCGGGTGATCCTCAAGAACGAGGAAGGCCTGGGGCTGGGCTTTTTCATTACCAGCATCGTGGCCCAGATTGTTTTCGGCATCCTGGCCAGCGTCGTGGTGCTCTATTTCAGCCGTGAGCGGGAATACCGGGCCGATGCAGGCGGGGCCAAGCTGGCCGGACGGGAAAAAATGATCGCGGCCCTGGAAAAGCTGAAACGGGGTGCTCAGGAACCGCTTCCTGAGCAGATGTCCGCCTTCGGCATCAACGGCAAGCCCGAAGGCCACGGCTTGAAGCTGCTGTTCATGACCCACCCGCCGCTGGATGATCGCATCGCCGCTCTGAAAAAATCGAGCTTCCAGTAAACCCTGTCACGAAAGCCTGGCAGAAACCTACTCAAAAGCAAGGCCGTCATTCGCGCGTGGAATGACGGCCTTGCTTTGCTCTCCCCCTCCCCCCTCACGGCAACGCAAAGGCCCGTATGCTTACCAACACCTTCTGCCACCTCCCCCGCATCGGCAATGTCACGGAACGAAAAATATGGGATGCCGGCATCCCGTCCTGGGAAGAAGCCCGGACCAATGGCGGACGACATCCGAAACTGTTCTCCAAGGTCGCGTTGGAGACCTTGGCGGAATCAGAGGACCGGCTGGGCAACGGGGAATCGGACTGGTTTGCCCAACGTCTGCCACGGAATGAAACCTGGCGGCTGTGCTCGCATTTCAAAGACCGCGCGGCCTTCGTGGACATCGAGACCACCAGCGGACCGGGGCAGGTGCACATCACCACCATCGCCCTGTTCGACGGCAAACGCCTGCTAACCTACGTCCACGGCCGTAACCTGGAAGCGTTTTGCGACGATATCCGGGAATACTCCCTGCTGGTGACCTTCAACGGCCGCTGCTTCGACGCCCCGATCATCCAGCGCGAACTCCGGACTCCGCTGCCCGAGGCTCACGTAGACCTGCGTTTCGTGTTGCGCTCCCTGGGAATGAAAGGCGGGCTGAAATCCTGCGAAAAACAGATGGGCTTGGATCGGAACGATCTGGAGGGACTGGACGGATACTTTGCCGTGCTGCTTTGGGACGAATACCAAGCCACCGGCGATGAACGGGCACTGGAAACCCTGCTGGCCTATAACGCGGCGGACGTGCTCTCCATGCCGGTCCTGCTGGCCCACGCCTACGAGGCCAAGCTCCGGGAAACCCCGTTTTTCACCGCCTCGCCGCCTCGCCCGGAAATCCCCGAAAACCCTCACCAGGCCTGCCCGGAAATCATCCACCGCATCCGCAAACGCTTCGGCCTGCGGTTTCTGCCGAAAATGCGTTAACAGGGCATCCGGAATTCCGGATACCCTTCGCGTGATGACGTCTTTCGTAATCGGACAATGTGCCTGGACAATCGAAAAGCCAAAAAGACCTGGATTCCGGCCTTCGCCGGAATGACTGAATGCAGGTAGAGCCTCCTCGTAAAGTCACCCCGGCGCAGGCCGGGGTCCAGACGAAGCTGCTCGGGCTTATTGAGCAATTGCGGTCTTTCTTCTGATCAGTTCTCGGAAACCAACAGCCTACGAAACCTTGCTGCCCGGCGGTACGGCGTCCGATGGGGCCAGCAGGCGCAGCCCCTCGGGGGCGTGGACGGCCAGGACCATGCCCTGGGACAGGGCACCCCGCAGTTTGCGGGGTTTGAGGTTGGCCACCACCACGACCTGACGGCCGACAAGGTTGTCCGGGGACCAGTGCTGGGCGATACCGGCCACGATGCTCCGCGGCTCGTCTTCCCCGATATCCACGTACAAATGGAGCAGCTTGTCCGCCCCCTGCACCGGTTCGGCCGAGACCACCGTGCCCACCCGCAGATCCAGACGCTGAAAATCGGCGAATTCCAGCAGTTCACCTGCGTCGCCTTGCTGCTGATCTGTTTTCGCTTCCTTCTTCCCGCGATCCATTTTTTCTGCTTGGCCCCGTGGAGCGGGCTTGGCCTGCTTGTCTTCAGACTTCTCGGCCTTCGATGTTTCCAGGCGGGGAAAAAGGCTGGAGGACGCGGCCACTTCGGTTCCTGGTTCCAGACCGCCCCACCGCAAGGTCTCGTCGGCCAGGTGCGGCCAGCGTTCCGCGTCCACATGCTGGCCGAGCTGGGCCAGCATGGCCTCGCTTTCCTCAGGCATCACCGGCCACAAATGCACGGCAACCTTGCGCATGCCTTCCAGCAGGGTATACATCACCGTGCCCAACAGGTCGGTCTGCTCCTGCTTAAACAGGGCCCAGGGCTGGGAGGCGTCCACGTACTTGTTCAACGCCCGGACCAGGACCCACAGGGACTCCAGCCCCGTGGAAAACTGGAAGCGGTGAAACTGGGCCTGGAAATTCTCCAGGCATTCCGAGGCCAAAACGTGCAGATCCTCCTCTTCCGGGCGGATCTTTCCGGGCGCGGGAATCCGGCCCTGAAAGTATTTGTGGGTCATGCTCAGGACCCGGCTGAACAGATTGCCCAGGTCGTTGGCCAGGTCCGCGTTGAAGCGCGTGCGCAACGCATCTTCCGAAACATTGGCGTCCTGGCCGAACTGCATCTCCCGGAGCAGGAAATAGCGAAACGGACCGCGTCCGTACTTTTCCGCGAAATCCAACGGTTCCACCACGTTGCCCAGGCTCTTGCTCATCTTGGTGTCCTGGACCAGCCAGTAGCCGTGAACGTTCAAATGACGATACAGCGGCAGGCCCGCGGACAGCAGCATGCAGGGCCAGAACACGGCATGGGGCTTGAGGATGTCCTTGGCCACCAAATGCTGGGCCTGGGGCCAAAAAGCGGCGAATCGCTCCCCGTCCGGCCATTCCAGCGCCGTAATGTAGTTCAGCAGGGCGTCGAACCAGACGTAGGTCACGTATTCCGGGTCAAAGGGCAGCTCGATGCCCCAGGACAGGCGACTCTTGGGCCGGGAGATGCACAGGTCGCCCAGATCCTCCCGAAGCAGCCCCAGGACTTCGTTGCGGTAGCGTTCCGGCCGGATGAAGTCCGGATTGGCTTCGATATGTTCGCGTAGCGGTCCGAGGTACTTGGACATCCGAAAGAAATAATTCTTTTCCTGAATGTATTCCGGCGCGGTGAGGTGATCCGGACAAAGCCCATCACGCAGTTCCTTCTCCGTATAGAATCGTTCGCAGCCGAAGCAATAATGCCCGCCATATTCACCGTGATAAATGTCTCCCTGGTCGTAAATGCGCTGCAAAAAACGCTGCACCCGCTCAACATGCCGGGGCTGGGTGGTCCGGATGAAATCGTCGTAGCCGTAGCCCAAAGCGTCCCACAGACCTTGAAACTGGGCACTGACCGTGTCCACGTACTCCCGGGGGGACACACCCCGTGCCTCCGCGGCCCGGACGATCTTATCCCCGTGCTCGTCCGTGCCGGTCAGAAAAAACGTCCTGCGTCCCATTAATTTCTGGAAGCGGATCATGGAGTCGGCCACGGCCGTGGTATAGGCGTGCCCCAGATGGGGCTTGGCGTTGACGTAATAAATGGGCGTTGAAAGAAAAAAGGGTTGCAAGGGGATACCTCCGAAGGCGGATGTCAGGAGTCAGTATTCAGGAGCCAGGAATCAGAAGCCAGGAGCGTCTCCAAGGACGCGAAACTTTCTCGCGGTTGATGCGGCGGCCTCAGCTCTGCTCCTTGGGGGGACCGGATTGTTTCTTGGGCTTGCGTCGCGACGAGCGTGAACGGCGTTTGGACTTGCCCGGCGTGGCGGGGATGGTCTCGCCCTTGGGAGAATCAGCCACGGCAGGCTCTTTTTTTGCGGGCTTTGAATCGGAAGGCCGCGACGCATCCGGTCGAGACTTTCCCTTGCGCCCGGAGCGTTTGTTCTTTTTTCGGGACGGCCCAGGGGATGGACGGTTCACTTCCGGACTCGCCTGGGGAGCTTCGACCTGGTGAGCGGTGGCATCCGCCGTTACGGGTTCAGAAGCCGCAACGGGCCGGGACACCACTCGCGGCGGTTCAACGCCGGCCCCTTCCGGCCTCTCGGTCCGAGGCCCAGACTCGCGGCGCTCCGGCTCCCCTCTCTCCCTGGGCGGGGAAATGAGACGTTTCCATTCCTCCAGATCCACTTCCCTTTCTCCACCGGGCTCCATGAAAACAGACACGGTACGGCGGAAATAATTGGCCCGGATCACCTTGGCCGTTCCCAAGGAGGTAGGGAAGCGTTTGCCCACCTTCGGACATTGATTCAAAAATTCGTCGTAATTGGGCTGCTCGTAGCTCAGACAGCACAACAGGCGGTTGCAAACCCCGGAAATCTTGGCCGGATTCAGGAACAAATTCTGTTCCTTGGCCATTTTGATGGTCGAGGGGGCGAACTGCCGCAAAAAGCGCTGACAGCAGACCAACTGTCCGCAATTGCCCAGGCCGCCGAGCATCTGGGTTTCATGGCGAGCCCCGATCTGGCGCAATTCGATCCGGGTGCGATAGGAGCGGACCAAGTCTTTGACCAGTTCCCGAAAATCGATCCGGTTGGGCGCTGTGAAGTAGAAGACCATCTTGCTGCCGTCGAACAGCACTTCCACGTCCACCAGCTTCATGTCCAGGCCGCGCTCCCCGATGCACTCCCGGCAGTAGGCAAAGGCATTGCGAGCCAATTCCCGGTTTTCCCGATCCCGGATCAGATCCTCTTCCGTGGCCGGACGAAAAATGGACGGCATGCCGCTGTTTTCGGTGGAACCCGCAACCCGGTCGCATTCGGCTTCCTTATCTGAAGCACCGCCCAAAATACTGTCGGCAGCAGTGTCCGAAACCCCTTCCGAGGCACTTTCCACGTCAGCTTCAACCTCGCCGCCCACTTCATCATTTTGGTCGCTCAAATTCTCGCGGGCCTCGACATCCTCCGGCGCGAGCCGTTCCGGCCCGTCTTCGCTCCCAACCAGGGGCGTAATCCGTTCAACCTTGCCCATATGCAGCTCGCCCTGCACTTGGACCAGGACATGATCGCCCTGAGAGACCACATAGGGCTCGGAGCGGAACTGAAGCAGGCGATTTCCGGAGGTGACGCGGACAGAAAGGATGTTGCTCATTGAGATGCCCAGATCAACCGGCGATCAAGTGTCGGACGCGTTCTAAAACTTGAGGAATGCCACCAGGATCGTTGCCGCCGGCCTGAGCCATGTCCGGCCGCCCCCCACCGCTGCCGCCCACCAGGGGCGCCAATTCCTTGACCAGACTGGAGGCCGTGAACCGGGAGTGCAGGTCCTTGCTCACCGCCACGATGAGCATGGCCTTGCCGTCGGCCTGGGCCGTCAGGACAATCACCCCGGAAGCGATCTTGGAGCGCAAATCGTCCATTATCTCCCGCATCGCCTTAACGTCCTTGACTTCCACGGCCGTGGCCAAAAGCGCGACCCCGGCCACGTCTTCGACCTGGGCCGCCAGGTCCGCGCCCTGGCCGGAACGTAGTTGCCCTTCCAGGGCTTCCTTCTGTTTGACCAAATCCCGGTGTTGGGCCAACAGGTTCTGAATCTTTCCGGACAAGTCCGCCGGAACGGCCTTGAGCAGCCCCGCGGCTTCCCGAAGCAATGCGGACTGGCCGCGCCAGTGTTCCAGAGCCTTGGTCCCGGCCAAGGCTTCAATTCGACGCACCCCGGCGGCGATCCCGGATTCGGAGAGGATCACGAAGCTGCCGGCCTGGCCCGTGGAGCGCAGATGGGTTCCGCCGCACAGTTCCGTGGAAATTCCGGGCACGCTGACCACCCGGACCTCCTTGCCGTACTTTTCACCAAAAAAGGCCAACGCCCCGCGCTGCTGGGCTTCCTCCGGCGTGGTCACGACCACGTCCAGAGGAATGTCGTCCAGGATGGCCCGGTTCACCTCGTCCTCCACGGCCCGCAATTCCTCGGGGGTCAGGGCCATGGTATGGGTGAAGTCGAACCGCAGCACTTCCGGGGAAACGAAAGAACCGGCCTGGCGGACATGCTCGCCCAGGACCTTGCGCAGAGCGGCCTGGAGCAAATGGGTGCAGGTGTGGTGTCGGGCGGTGTCCAGGCGGGTCGCTTCAGTGACCAAAAGGTCAACTTCCTGGTCCAGATAAAGCTCGCCTTCGCGCACGGCGATCCGCTGGACGGCCAAATCCTGGCCGAGCTTGACGACGTCCGTGACCTCGGCCATGCCGCTTGCCGAACGCACGTGGCCATGATCCCCCACCTGACCGCCGGAAGCCGCGTAAAAGGGCGTCGCCGCGGTCACCAGCCACCCCTCAGCACCGTCCGTCAGCTTCTCCACGCTCTCGCCGCCAATGTCGGTCAGGGCCGTGATCCGACTTCGGGCCGCGACATCGTCGTAGCCCACGAACCGGGTAGTCAGGCCGGCTTCCAACAGGTGACCGAACAGCACGGTCGGGTCGTTCTCCCCGCTGCCTTTCCAGGCCTTTTTGGCCCGCTGTTTCTGCTCGGCCATGCACTCCCGGAACCCAGCCTCGTCCACGTCGTAGCCTTGCTTCCCGGCAACGTCGTGGACAATGTCCAGGGGAAAGCCGAAGGTGTCGTACAGCTTGAAGATGGTCTCTCCGCAAACCCGGCGCTCGCCCCGGCCCGTCAGGGCTTCCAGTTCCTCGGCCAGCAGCTTCAGCCCCTTGTCCAGGGTCTGCCCGAACCGCTCCTCTTCCTGCCTTACCACCCGACCCATGAAGGTCCGGTTTTCCAGAAGCTCGGGGAAGGTTCCGCCCATCATGGCGCAGACATGGTCGCAGACCTTGTGCAGAAACGGTCCCTCCAGACCCAGCAGCCGCCCGAAGCGGAAGGCCCGGCGAATCAGGCGGCGCAGGACATAGCCGCGCCCTTCATTGGAAGGCACGATCCCGTCGGCCACCAGGAAGGCCACGGACCGGCCATGGTCCGCGATCACGCGCATGGCCGTGTCCCCATCCTCCGTTGCGCCGTAGTTCTTTCCGGACAGTTCGGAAATCTGGGCGATCAGCGGGGTGAACAGGTCGGAATCGAAGTTGGAGTACACACCCTGACAGACCGCGCTGATCCGCTCCAGGCCCATGCCGGTGTCGATGCTCGGCTTGGGCAAAGGGTGCATGGTCCCGGAGGCGTCGCGCTCGTACTGCATGAAAACCAGATTCCAGATCTCCAGATACCGGTCGCAGTCGCATTTGCCGATGCCGCAGTCCGGTCCGCAGGACATGGCCTCGCCCTGGTCGATGAGAATTTCGGAACACGGACCGCACGGCCCGGTGTCGCCCATGGACCAAAAGTTGTCCTTCTCATCCAGCCGGAAAATCCGCTCTCCGGGCACCTTCGCCACCCGTTTCCAGATCTCCTCGGCCTCGTCGTCCTCTCGGAACACCGTGACGTACAGCCGTTTCTTGGGCAGTCCCAGTTCCTCGGTCAAAAACCGCCAGGCAAAGTCCACGGCTTCGGTCTTGAAGTAGTCGCCAAAGGAAAAATTGCCGAGCATTTCGAAAAACGTATGGTGCCGAGCCGTGCGCCCGACGTTTTCCAGGTCGTTATGCTTGCCGCCCACGCGCAGGCATTTTTGGGAACTGACCGCCCGAAGGGAATCGCGCTTCTCCTGGCCCAGAAAGGCCTTCTTGAACTGGACCATGCCCGCGTTGGTGAACAGCAGCGAAGGGTCTTCCCGGGGCACCAAGGAGGAACTGGCCACGATCTCATGGCCGTTGCGGGAAAAAAAGTCCAAAAAGCGTTGACGGATGGATTCAGCGGTGATCACGTTTGGGTGCTCCTGAGATGGTGATGCCGGGGGATGGAATGTTTATGGGGCTTCCGGGGCGTTCTGCTCCGCCGGCGAATCCGGCGCGCCGGCCTCCTCGGTCATGCCCAGATGACGCAAAAGCTGGTCTTCAATGGATTGGCGCAAATCCTGATTTTCTTGCAGGAAGGCCCGGACGTTCTCGTAGCCCTGTCCCAGGCGCTCGGAGCCGAAGGAGAACCAGGACCCGCTCTTGTCAACGATCTTGTGCTCCACGCCCAATTCCAGAATCTCCCCTTCCCGGGAAATGCCAGTACCGTACATGATGTCGAACACGGCCTCCCGAAACGGAGGAGCCACCTTGTTCTTGACCACCTTGACCCGGGCCTTGATGCCGACGGACTCGTCCTTGTCCTTGATGGTCTGGATGCGGCGGATATCCAGGCGGATCGAGGCGTAAAACTTCAAGGCGTTGCCGCCGGGAGTGGTTTCCGGACTGCCGTAGCCCACCACCCCGATCTTCATCCGGATCTGGTTGATGAACAGAACCGAGGTCTTGGACTTGTGGATGGTCGCGGTGAGCTTGCGCAGGGCGTGGGACATCAGCCGAGCCTGGGAGCCGACCTGGGTCTCGCCCATGTTGCCTTCCAATTCGGACTGAGGAATCAACGCCGCCACGGAGTCGATGACGATCAAATCCACTCCGCCGGAGCGGACCAGCATGTCCGCGATGTCCAGGGCCTGTTCGCCGTAGTCCGGCTGGGAGATCAGCAGTTCGTCGGTCTTGACGCCCAAACGACGGGCATAGGTCACGTCCAGGGCGTGCTCCGCGTCGATGAACGCGCACACCCCGCCCAGCTTCTGGGCTTCGGCGATCATGTGCAGGGCCAGAGTGGTTTTACCCGAAGACTCCGGTCCGTAAATTTCAGTCACCCGACCGCGTGGAATCCCGCCGATGCCCAAGGCCAGATCCAGGCCGATGGAGCCCGAGGGAATGGCCTCAATGGCCTGATGCGCGTCGTCGGACAGGCGCATCACCGAGCCCTGGCCGTATTTGCGTTCGATCGTCGTCAGCGCGGTCTGCAACGCCTCCCGGCGGGCGTCTTGCGGCTCAACAGCGGGTTTGCGGGCCATGATCATCTCCTTGGCGTGCCGTAAGATTAGACAAACTAAAAGTTGATAAGAATAGCAAAAGTCCACTTGATGAGCAACCGAGCGCTCTTCGAGGATTAGCCTCTGCCATCCGGGACAGCAGACCCGCTGGATCAGATAAAATTGATTCCAAACTTCCAGCCGCGCATGCCTTCTCCGGTGATGTACGACCCGCCCAGTGATATGCGGGAAAACAGATTGCCGAAATCGCCCACGTTGAGAATGAACCCCAGGCCGAATTCGTAGAAGTGGTGCATCTCCATCCCTTCACTGAAATCAGCGAACAAATCCGTCCGGGTCAGAAAGGGCTTGATCGCCAAATCCTTGTCCCAGAGGGTCAGGCCGGTGGGAAGCTCATAATCGAGAGTGGTTCCCAGAAAGCCGCTGTGGACGGTAAAGTCGGCATACTTGCTTTTCGAGCGCCAGGGCTTGGCGTACACATAGGCATACTGAAGATCAAAACCCAAAATCCCCGGCCCCAACGGATAATCGATTTCGTGTCGGAGACCGGGGCTGATGGAGTACAGATCAACGGTTGTGTTGAAAAGGTCACGGTCCAGAGAGGGATATTGCGCCACCAGTTCCCGCATAAAGCGGGTATTGTAGTCGTATTTGTATTGGATGTGGCTGTACGCGAAACCGAGAGTGGGTTCGATGAAAAAACCGGGCAGGTATTCCCATTTCACGCCCGGAGTCAGGCTGATGCTGTGGGTCCGGCTGCGATCTCGATCCTTGACGTCCCGGTCTTCGGGAAAAAGAGCCGAAGATTGATAGGAAATGGAAGTTCGTGCGTAGCCGTAGGAGAATTTCAAAAATGGTCGGGTCCGGCTTTCCGGGGGAGCAAAGTAGTACCTCAGCGGCACCTTGACCACATCCATCTTGAAGTCGTCCCCGGCTTCGCCGTCAAAAACAAACCCTCCCTGGGTGACGCCGGTTTGCGAAGTGAAAGAAACGAATATCGAACTGGTGATCTTGAAGTAGTCCTGACTGAAACCGCGCAAATACGCTTCCTCTTCCGGAGAAAGACTTTCCGTCGCGCCAACCATGGCAGCCGCCAGGAGCAACATCACCAGGGAGATGAGAGCACAAAGACGTTTCATGAAGCCTGCCCTCCAGTCATATTCAGCGTTATAGCGGATGAGTCCATTGGACTGCGCGGACGACATTCCCGAGCGATCCCTTCTTTAGCCCCGAAGCAACTGATTGCAAATAGAAACCCCAGACAACCTGCTATTGCAACACTACCTCTCGTCGAAGCATTTCGCAACAATTTCTCATGCTTTCACCTTCCGTGACCAAATCATAAATAGCAGGTTGCAAGTTGACTCCTTTCTCCGAACACGTCAGAAATAAAAAAGGGTCCGGCATGACTGCATACTTCACCCAATTGTAACAAAACCTCAACACTCTCGTCACCGAGGCCCGTTAGAATCTCTCAATTCACCATCGCCCGAAGTCAAGGACCAAGCGCATGAGCCAGGAAAAAATCCTCATTGTCGAAGATGAAGCGGATATCCTCAACCTGTTGGAATACCATCTCCGATCCGCGGGGTATGAGGTTTTCTCCACGACCAGCGGCATGGAGGCCTTGCAAATGGTCCGCCACCACCAGCCGGACTTGGTTTTGCTCGACTTGATGTTGCCAGGCCTGGACGGCTTCGAGGTCTGCCGGGAACTGAAGCGGGACCGGACCACCAGCGAGGTGGCCGTGATCATGCTCACGGCCAAGGGAGAGGAAGTGGATAAAGTCGTGGGGCTGGAACTAGGGGCCGATGATTACGTCACCAAACCGTTCAGCCCCAGGGAACTCGTCCTACGGGTCAAAGCCGTACTGCGGCGAGGCAGACACGACGACGCGCCGAATGAAAGCTTTTGGGAACGCGAAGGCTTGCGCATCGAAGAAGACGGACACCGCGTGTACGTGGACGGCATGGACACGGATCTCACGGCCACGGAATTTAAATTGCTCGCGGAACTGATCCACAACGAAGGCAAGGTGCTCAACCGCGATCAACTCCTGAACAATGTCTGGGGCTACCAGTTCAGCGGCTATTCCAGAACCGTGGACACCCACATTCGCCGACTGCGGCAAAAACTCGGTCCCTATGCCGAGTGGGTAGAAACCATTCGCGGCGTTGGCTACCGCTTTCAGCGATAAACCGTATTTCGGAGACATTCATGACCAGTTTTTTTCTCAAGCGCCTTGATGAACTCAAGACTTCGGCCACTAACATGGCAGCCCTTTGCGAAAAGGCCCTGGAAAAGGCTCAGCGCGGGTATTTCGAACGCGACACCGCCCTGGCCAAGGAAATAATGGCCGGGGACGAACAGATCAACATGTTGGAACTGGAAGTGGACCAGAGCGCCCTGAGACTGCTGGCCCTGGACCACCCCATGGCCAAGGACCTGCGGTACATCGTCGGGACCTTGAACATCGGGCTCGACCTGGAACGGGTCGGGGACGAATCCTATAACATTGCCAGGCGCTCGCTCTTTTTAAGCAGTCGCCCTCCTCTGCCCTATTTTCCGGCCATGGAAAACCTCGGACGCACGGCCATGGAGATGCTTTCCGGAGCCATTTCCGCCTATCTGAACGACAATCCCGACCTGGCCCTGGAAATCTGCCGGATGAACGAAAAGGCCTCCACCGACGGCGTCAAAGCCATCAAGGCCCTGATCGACTACATGGTCCACGAAGCCCCGGCCATCGAACGCTGCGTCCACTCCATCTTCATCGCCCGTTCCCTGGAGCGCATCGCCGACCTGTCCACGAACATCGCCGAGTCCGTCATCTTCATCACCCAGGGCGTCAACATCAAGGCCGGCTGCCAGCGCTGAATCGCGACGATCCCAGCTATCCCCGGAGACCACACATATGCAAACCCGACTCCCTTTCCATCAAGAATTGCAACGAATGCACGACCACATTCTGGTCATGGCCGCCGCGACCCAGGAAAGCCTGGAAAAGGCCATCAAAGCGCTCACCGAGCGTGATATTGAAATTGCCGAGGAAGTGATCGACGAGGACAAGAAAATCAACCAACTGGAGTGCCAAATCAACGAGATGGCGCTCCAGATGCTCGCCCTTTCC
This sequence comes from Desulfonatronum thiodismutans, assembly GCF_000717475.1. Lineage (NCBI taxonomy): Bacteria > Pseudomonadati > Thermodesulfobacteriota > Desulfovibrionia > Desulfovibrionales > Desulfonatronaceae > Desulfonatronum > Desulfonatronum thiodismutans. The sequence goes on along the minus strand of NZ_JPIK01000020.1, from coordinate 49,169 downwards.
CAGCCCGTGGCCAGGGACCTGCGCTTCATCATCGGCGGCAACTGGATCGCCAGAAACGTCGAACGGGTCGGCGATCAGGCCGTGAACATCGCGGAGCGGGCCATTCTCCTGACCAACCGCCCGCCGCTGCCCAGCGCGGAAATGCTCCTCCGCATCGCCGAGGTCAGCCTGGACATGTACAAGAGCGCCATCAAGGCCTTTCGCGGCCATGATGAAAAAATGGCCCGCTATGTCTGCGTTTCGGATGAAGAAGTGGACGAACTGGACGTGCTGATCCTGCGCAAACTCATCGACAACATGATCAGCGACACTCCTTCCGCGGAAAGCTCGGTGCACGCCATGCTGGCCTCCCACTGCTTCGAACGCGTGGCCGACCTAGCCGTGAACATTTCGGAAAACGTCATTTTCATCGACAAGGGCGAGAACATCAAACACAGTTGTCAGAAGCTCTAAACAGCGCAAAGCCGGGTTTCAGCTTTACCGCCCATTCCGGGACGTGGTAGCGATAACGCCGCCATGTCCCGAACAGCTTCTCCCCCTACTCCCCATCCGTCGCTCCAAAACCTCCTGAGCGGCCTGCAACACGCCTCGTTGCCCTCGGACGATATATTTCTCGTGGGCGGCGGGGTCCGCGACCTGCTGCTGGGTCGTTCCCTGAAGGATCTGGACCTTGCATGCCGCGACGCCCAAACCGTCGCACTTGGGCTGTCCAAGGCTCTGAACGCCTGCTTCGTGCCTCTGGGCCGAAACCACGATCCGCCGAGTTTTCGAGTGGTCCCGCGAGATGCCGACCAAACCGGAACCCAGCCCGGCTCGGTCTTTCTGGACGTCACGGAAATCCACGGGCGGAACATTCTGGAAGACCTGGGGCGGCGGGACTTCACGGTCAACGCCATGGCCCTGCCCCTCGGCCTGCTTCCAAATGCTCTGGCTTCCCCGATGAGCGAGGTTCCCGAAAGCACCGCCTGGCAACGGCAATTGCTTGATCCGCATTCGGGCCGACTGGATGCTTTCCAAGGACTGATCCGCCGCACGGGGCCGCGAAGCCTGGTCGAAGATCCGCTGCGTATCCTGCGCGGATTCCGGCTGCGCGCGCAACTGGGCTGGACCATCGAACCGGCCACTCTGGACGACATGACGCGACACGCCCAGGCCCTGGCCAGGATATCCGGAGAACGGATTCGATCCGAGCTGCAACTAATTCTGGAATGTCCGGGGGGCGGGCGGTTGTTAGCGGAGATGGACCGGGCCGGAGTGCTGGGCGTTCTGTTTCCGGAGTTGCGGGAGATGCGCGGATGCGGCCAGAACCACTTCCACCATCTGGACGTGTTCGAGCACTCCCTGGCCGCGGTGGGTCAATGTGAAGCCCTGCTCGCGGAGCTTAGCGCCGTATTTGGCGAGCTTGAAGAGCCAATCCTCGCCGCATTGCATGGCTGGCGGCTGCCCTGGCTGAAACTGGCCGTGTTGCTGCACGACATCGGCAAGCCCGGAACAAAAGGACGCCGGTCCACCAAAGAGAGCACGGAGCGGATTACCTTTTACGGCCATGACGCCCTGGGAGCGACCATGGCCGAATCCATCGCCTCCCGGCTGCGGCTGTCATCCGCGGAGAGTAAATATGTCATCGGCTTGATCCGCGAGCACCTCCACGTAGGCGTTCTGCTGCGACCGGAAGCAAAGCTCAAGGCCCGGTTGCGCTGGATGCGCCGCCTCGGCCCGGACCTGATCCCGGCAATCCTGCTCTGCCTCGCCGACGTCCGCGCCACCCTCGGTCCGGGCAGCTCGCTTCAGGAGCACCAAGCCCAGGAAGCACGAGGCGTCGCCCTGATCCGGGAATACCTGGAGCAGACCAGGACGACCTTCAATGTCGCCCCCCTGATCAACGGCCACGACCTCCTGGCCCAAGGCCTGTCCCCCGGCCCGCTCCTGGGCCGGACCCTCAGGCATCTGCAAGAAGCCCAGGATGCCGGAGAGATTACGACCAGGGAAGAGGCCGTGATACTGGCAAAACGTCTTCTTGAGCTCGAAGCCATGACGGACTCGCATGGGCTTTAGGGTAGCGACGCAGCAATTTCTGGCCTTTTTAGCGTCGAAAAGCGGGTCGCCCTCTGCCGTCTTGCCCTGCTGGTAGCAGCTCTCCATCGGGGTGTAGTTCTTTGGTACATCCTAAGCGAACAATCTTTGCCGATTTGAGACAAATCGGCTGATAATCCAGGAAAAAAAGAAAACCCACCCCCCCGCGAATGACGCGAAGTGATGGGTTGGCTTTTAGTGAAGTGGTGGAGGCGGGGGGAATCGAACCCCCGTCCGAGAACGGTCCGCCAGCGACGTCTACAGGCTTAGGACAGGTTTAAGTTCTCGCCTTGGGGAGTGCCCCTGTCCGGGCGGCCCCGCGGCCAGTTCGTCTGTGTCTCGCTTTGACTCCCGACGAACAAAGGAATCAACGCCAGCCTGAAGTGTCGTCGCTTCTATCGGCTTACCAGGCGATGGGCCGGAGAAACGCTGGCTGTCTTAAGCAGCCAGGGCGTATTCGTGATCGTTGGCAGTTGAATGCCTGCTGCGTGTTTTACGAGGCCTCGCAGCACCTCGGCCTGCAGCCGTGGTTTCATCATCCCCGTCGAAACCAGGGCGCCCCCGAAAGGGAAACTCTACTATAATGATCGTTCTGGGTTTGGCAAGAGGGCGTAAGGAAATCACAAACGAACCATGCCGATCCACGGGAGGCATCCTTGCGCAATCCCTGATTCGGGCCTAATTACACGCCATGCGGTTTTAACGAATTGATCAAGCCAGAGACCGCTTTCTTCAGCCCAAACCACTCTCCTCGTATCCAATGCCCAAAACCTCCTTATTTCCAAGTGATATCCTGACAGACCTGGGATCGCCCAAGGCCATGGCCGGCATCAGCATCGGGCTGGTCGTCAGTCTAATGGCGATCGTGATCCAAATTTCCTTCGCCGCGATGATCTTTTCCGGCCCACTGGAATTCCACGCCCAGCGCGGCATGGGGTTGACCTTGGCCGGAGGCGCGGTGCTGCTCGCGGTGACGGCCCTGTTCAGCGGTTTTCGTCCCACCGTCAACCTGCCCCAAGATGCGCCGGTGGCCATTTTTACCGGAGCGGCGGCGGGAATCGCCGCCACCTTGGGCACGGGCCACACGGAAGAGGCCTTCATCACCGTGGTGGCGGCCCTGATGCTTTCCACCCTGGCCACGGCCGCCTTTTTCTTCCTGGCCGCGAAAAAGAGGTTAGCCGATTACATCCGTTTCATGCCCTATCCGGTGGTGGCCGGATTTCTGGCCGGGACCGGATGGCTGCTGACCAAGGGGAGCCTGGAGGTGATGACCGGGGTGTCCCTGTCGTGGGACGCCCTGCCATCCTTGTTGTCCCGGGAAATCCTCCCGTTCTGGACGCCTGGAGTCGTTTACGCGGGGCTGCTTTTTTTGGGCCTGCGCCGCTGGTCCCATTTCCTGATCCTCCCCGGCTCCATGGTCGTAGCCTTGGTTCTATACCATGCGGCCCTTCCGCTTCTCGGCCTGGACATGGCCCAAGCCCGGGAGCTCGGCCTGTTTTTTTCCTCCTTCTCCTCGGCCAACATCTGGCCTCCATTCACTCCAATGGATCTGCAACACGTCCAGTGGGCCGCGCTTGCACGAGAAGTCCCCACCTTGGCCGTCATCCCGTTCATCGCCTTGCTCGGTCTGTTGTTGAACACCGGAGGCATCGAACTGGCCGCCCGTCGCGATCTGGACCTGAACCGGGAGCTGCTGGTCAACAGCGGGGGCAACGCCCTGGCCGCCCTGACCGGATCCCATGCCGGGTACAGTGCGTTGAGCCTGTCCATGCTTGGTTTCAAAACCGGCGCGGACACGCGCATCGTCGGACTGACCGCCGCGCTGGTCCTGGCCGGGACGCTCCTTTTCGGCGGACAGGTTCTTTCCATTTTTCCCAAGGCCCTTTTGGGCGGCTTCCTGCTCCTGATCGGGTTGTTCTTTATTTCCGACTGGATCGTGGATACCCGAAAACGTATGCCCCGCCCGGACTACGCAGTGGTGCTCGCCGTCTTCGCGACCATCGGTATCTTCGGCTATCCCCATGGCGTCCTGTTGGGCCTTTTGGCCACGGTGGCCCTGTTCACGGCCAAAATCAGCCGCATCCCCGCGATCGAGGCCGTCTCCAACATTTCCCGGACCCGCAGTCGCAAATCCCGTCCGATTCCTCACCAGCATTTGCTGACCGTCCATGGACGCAGCGCGCGTCTTTTCAAGCTCAACGGCTTTCTCTTTTTCGGTTCCGTGAACTCCTTGACCACGTCCGTCATGGAGGCGCTGCATGACGACTCCACGCGCTACATTCTCGTCGATTTTCAGAATGTTTCCGGATTCGACGTCTCCGCGGTCAACAACTTCGTCCGGCTGGCTCAGCGAATGTCCTCCCGAAACGTCGCGTTTCTTCTGGCCGGGCCGCCGGACCTGTTCACGGACCTGCTCAGGCAGATCGGCGGGGAGGAATTGGCCCGATCATGCAAAATCTTTCCTGACGTCAACGCGGCCTTGGAATGGTGCGAGGACGACATTATCCACTTCGCTCACGCCGCCATGACCGAACAATCGAATCAAGCCAAGCGCGACCGGGACAAACTCTTCGACACCGTGGCGGACGATCTATTGTCTGAATTGGACCGTCAGGAACGAATCGAGAGCCTGCTGGACACAATCTGGCCCTATCTCGAGCCTCGAAGCTTCTCACCGAGCCAAACGCTCCTCGGCCAAGGCGACCTTGGTCCGGGAATGATGTTCGTACGCCAAGGCGCGGTTCTGGAACGAGTTACCGATGCCTCGGGAGGCAGCAGCACGTTGCGGACCTTGGGGCCAGGCACTTTTTTCAGCGAACCCGCGGCCTACGGCCCCTGGCGTTCCTCCCACGGCTACCAAGCTGAGTCCGCTGTACAAATCGCTCTACTTACCCCGAAGGCTTTTATGGAGTTGGAGAATATCACCCCAGAAGCGGCCCGAAAAATCCATCGCTTGGTGGTCGCCGCTCTGATCGCCAACTTAAGCACGGACCTCCGGTCCACGGAATGGACTCCCTGACGCACATAACCGCAACGCGCCCGACGTCGACGTGATCCCGCTTTATCAACCGACCACTCCAAACCATGACCGTCAACATGCCCATGATGAGACAAAAAACCACATCCGCCACCATGCCGCTTGAGTTCCAGCAGATCACATTGAAAGATCAGGAGCGTTACCTGACCTTCCTGGCCCGTTGCCCCCAAATTACGTCGGACTACAGCTTCGCCAACATTTTCGGCTGGGCCGTGGAATATGGCCTGGAGTGGTGTTTTGAAGAGAATCTGGTCTGGCTGCGGCAACGGCGCCCGGAGCCGTTGCTCTGGGCTCCCGTGGGGGATTGGGAGGGTGTGGATTGGACCGCATTTCGGCCCTGGCTGTACAACGCCGCATTCCATCGCGTTCCCGAGAAACTGACGGAAATATGGCACGAAGCGTTCGGGGAGCGAATGATCCGGACCGAGGCCCCGGGGCAGTGGGACTACATCTATTCAGTCCCGGAGCTGATCGAACTCAAGGGCAACCGTTTTCACAAGAAGAAAAACCTGCTCCGCCAGTTTCAACGCAACTACCGCGCCGTGTACCACGCCCTGGACATGGATTGCGTGGAACGCGTACTGGAGATGCAGTCCAACTGGTGCACCTGGAAGGAATGCGCGGACTCCCACGCCTTGGAGGCTGAAAACACGGCCATCGAACGCGTGCTCCAAGAATGGGATTCCATCCCTGGATTGATGGGCGGGGCTTTGGAGGTCGAAGGCGAAATCGTCGCCTATACCGTAGCCGAAGCGCTGACCGCCGACACCGTGGTCATCCACTTCGAAAAAGGCAATACCGGGGTCAAGGGCGTCTACCAGGCCATCAACAACCTGTTCCTGGCCGACGCGGCAAGCGGATTCAAATACGTCAACCGGGAGCAGGACCTGGACGACGAGGGGCTGCGCAAAGCCAAGCTCTCCTACAATCCGATCTGCTTTCTAAAAAAATACGGCATCCGCTTCGTCGGCGCGGAACAGTCGGTTTGATGATCAATCAAGGAGGGAAACTCCATGGATGACGAGACCGCTTCATTGCTCAACCAAAGCCCGGTTTTCCAGGGACTGCCCGAAAGCCAGATTCAGGCTTTGGCCAGAATTGCCGAGCCCATAACCTATCGCCCCGGGGATCTGATCTTTTCGGAAGGCGATGATGCGGCGGGCTTTTTTTTAGTGATTTCAGGGCAGGTGAAGATCTACAAACTGTCCTTCGAGGGCAAGGAACAGGTGCTCCATTTTGTCGGTCCGGGTGAAATTTTTGCCGAGGTGCCGGTCTATTCCGGCGGAGCCTACCCGGCCAACGCGGATGCCCTGCGGGAAACCCGCACGCTTTTTTTCCCCAGACGGGCCATTCGCCGCCTCCTGGCCAACGACCCGAACCTGGCCATGATCATGCTGGCCGATCTGTCCAGGCGGTTGCGTCAGTTGACCAAGCTGGTGGAAAGCCTGTCCCTTAAGGAAAGTCCGGCCAGACTGGCCGCCTATCTGCTGCATGCCAGCGAAGAGCTGACCCACGCGGACCGGATCGAGTTGGACGTGACCAAAGGCCAGTTGGCCACCCTGCTGGGCACCACGCCGGAAACACTCTCCCGGACGCTGAAAAAAATGACGGACAATGAGGTGATCGAGGTTCAGGGGCGGACCATCAGGTTGCTGGACAAGGCGAGCCTTGAGCAGATGGCCGCGGGATGATCAGCGACCAGCTCCCCCATTCAATCCGCAAGCAATCCTAAACCGACGTTCCAGGCCGCGGATATAGTCTGCAGCCCCATCGCTGCCCGCATCCGGGGTCCAAGGCGCGAAATCCTTGTCCGTCACCGGAGAGTACGGACCGGGTTTGACCTCGTACAGTACGGTGTCCGGTTCCAGGGCCAGGATCGTATGCCAGACGCCGGGCCGGACGTCGGCTATCAGCTCGCCCCGCGCTTGACTCAGCAAAATATACTCTTCCAATATTTCCGCGCCGCGTTCCTCGAACAGCACAATGCCCGCCGCGCCGCGTAGGATCACGAATCCTTCGGACTTGGGCGGATCAAGATGACGGTGGGGTCTGGCGTAGGTTCCGGGTTGCAGCGCGTTGAGCATCCGGTGCAGGGGGTCGTGGTCGCCTTCATGCAGGATGTGCATTTCCCGCAGCCGGGGGTTTCGAGTCGCGTCCACGGCCTTTTGCTCCAGCATGCGTCGGCCAATGGCCTGAAAGCGAACATGCCCTGATATCGTGGCCAAGGGCGACAGACGGGTCAGGGTGGTCTGGGTGGTCATCGCGGCTGTTTCCTGGAAAGGTCCTGGGTTTGGCGCAGGAAGATATCCGGCGAGCATTCCGGATGCTCGCAGCGCAGCACCACCCGTTGTCCGGGATGAACCAAACGCATCGTTTCCCCCCGCTCGTTTTCCAGGCCGTACTCTCCGGGCCGCAGCATCGGCCGACGCAGGCCAGGCAGGACCAGTTCCACGGAGCCGGTCGCTTCCCAGCGATCCAGAACCTGGGCCGTCCAGCGACCAGGTCCATCCTGCCGCAACAGATGCCCGACCATGGTCATGTCGCCGCCGCACTCCCAACGCTTGGCCCTCACGGCCGGAGCGCCGGGCAGGAAAAAACCCGAATCCATGGGCCGGTGCAATGCGGTCCCGAGTTCACGCAGGTAACGGTCCGGCCTGAATTTCCCTCGGCCCAACTCGTCCAAAGCCGTACGGTACACGTCGCAGGTCAGCGCGACATACGCGGCGGAACGCATCCGGCCCTCGATCTTCAAGGCGTCGACGCCGTTGCGCTGGAGCCAGGGCAGATACTTGACCAGGCACAGATCCCGAGGGCTGAAAAAAGCCGTAAAGTCCTCCCCTTCCAGTACCTCCCACAAAACGTCTCCGGGGCGGAGCTGCTCCTCCACGGTCAGGGCCAGGGCCCGAGGCTTGTAGGCGAAGCGACAGGGCTGGGTGCAGCCGCCCTTGTTCGCCGAGCGGGCGTTAAGGTGGACGCTCAGGGAACAGCGTCCGGACAGGGCCAGACACATGGCCCCGTGCACGAACATCTCCAGTTCCATGCCCGGTGCTCTCTCCGACACAGCCCGTCGGAGGCCGCGAATATCCTTCAAGGTCAATTCCCTGGCCAGGTTGACGCGCCTTGCCCCCAAGTCCCGCCAGAACTCCACTGCCGCGCTGTTGCCGGTATTGGCCTGGGTGCTGACGTGCAGAGGCATGTCCGGCAAAAACTTCCGAGCCAGGGAGAATACCCCGGGGTCGGCCGCGATCAGGCCATCGACCCGCGTGTCCTGGGGAAATTCACCAAGCATCGTAAGGACTTCGCGAACAGCATCCAGGTCGGTTTCCAGGGGAAAGGCATTCAGACAATAATAGACGCGAACGTTCACGGACCGGGCCAGGGCCACCGCGTGACGCAAGGCGTCCCGATCAAAACCTCCGGCCCCGGCCCTGAGATTCAGAGCCGATCCACCAAGGTAAACGGCGTCCGCGCCGTAACGCAGCGCGACCTTCAGTTTGACAAGGTTCCCAGCGGGGGCCAACAGTTCCGGACGGAACGGGGATGACGACATGAAGGCGAGGAGAAAGAGGTGTCAGAAAGTCGAAAGAAATATACCGGAAAAACTTTCCGTGCCCAAATGCAGGCTGGATGACGACCAGACGATGGACAGGGACTGAACGACCGCTAAACGGGCAGACCGAGCTTGGCTCGGTGTTCTTTCATGGTCGCCAGCAAGGAAGCGGGGACGAACAGCTCGCCGAAACCCGAGCCCAGCCGAACGTTCGGCTTGACCGCGCCGTGGAAGTCGGAACCGCCGGTGACCAGAAAATCCATTTCCCGTGCAATGTCGAGATAAAGTCGTGTCTGATCCGGCCGGTGCAGCGTATAGATGGCTTCAATGCCATCCAATCCAAATTCCTTGAGCTGCTTCAACACGCCGCGTAAATCCCCCCCCATCAGCCCGAGCAGGAACGGATGGGCCAACACCACTGTCGCGCCCACGGACTTCAGGAGTTCGATGGCTTGTCGGGGTCCAAGTTTTTCCTTGGGAACATAGGCTTTGCCCTCAGAGCCGAGGTAGTCCTTGAATGCTTCACTCAGCTCACGAACGTAGCCCTTGGCATGCATCACCTGGGCGATGTGCGGACGGCCCACGGCATCCCCGCCGGATACTGCCAGGACGTCGTCGTAAGAAATATCCATGCCCAGAGCCTTGAGCTTGGCCATGATCAGATGGTTGCGCTCGTGCCGACGGTCCCGCAAAAAGCGCAGCGTCTCGCTCAGCTTGCTGGGGCCGGTGGGTATCCAGTAACCCAGAATATGCATGTTGCCGTTCTGGGAAACCACGCTCAACTCGCAGCCGGGAATAAAATCCACTCCCATGGCATCAGCCGCGGCGGCGGCCTCCTTGAGACCGCTGGTGGTGTCGTGGTCGGTAAGCGCAATAGCTTCCAGTTCAGCGTTCTTCGCCGCCTGGATCAATTCCGTGGGCGACAGGGTGCCGTCCGAGGCCGTTGAATGGGTATGCAGGTCTATTCCGGGCATGAATGCTTCCCTATCCTATTCCCGGTGTCCCTACAAGGAAGAACATTCCAGCACGAAAAGTCACCGACGCTCGAGCCTTCACCGGCACCAAGTCTCAAATGGACGCCCTAAAGCGATCTGTCCACGATCAAGCCCGCCATTTCCTCAATGGACTCAGCCAGCCGGATGATTTCATCCGGGGGAAAACGCCGCAGGACTTCCTTGGTTTTCGGATCAAACACCTCCACTTGAAGCCGCTCGCTCTTGTCCGTGACTTTCAGGCGAATATTCAATCCAGTTCCCCTCAAGTGCTCCTCAGCCACGTCCATAGCCTCCATCAAGGCGCTTTTTCCTCTCTGGCGAGGATCATCGCCCTTATGTTCATCGCGACCCTTTTCATGGTTGAGGATGCCGAGTTTGTCGCCTTCGGGCACGTTCAAAACATGAGCAACCCCAAGGTCGCCCGACACATATGAGCGGGTCTCAAGAGTATTTTCCACACGCATGGCTGTATCCTCACTACTTCATCAAATGTCGGGGAAGGGCTGTCCAACCAACAGGGACGCCAAAACACTATCTGCGCTTTAACATTCTTATCGGCCATTGCCCGAAAATCTTTAGCGGGACTCCCGACAATCCTCAAAAGCAACGTTCAAAACAAATATTTTCTTCCCGGCGTGCAATATTTTCAGCCCATTGTCATGACAATGACACGGGAAGCCTCTCCGGAAGTGATGATCGCCAAAAGCACAATGACACCATAAAAATTTAGAATTAAACAATAAAATTCGACACCACCATTCCGCCAATGAGTACTGACAAGAGAATCACCTTGTTAGCGCATATACGTCTCCAAAACAGGTCTTAGCGCACCACATAAAAAAGTAACACCATGGAAAAAAACAACTAAACACTGTTGGCACCCTCCTTGCTTAAAGCTGGGCATCACGATGTCACCCTTTTAGGAGGTTCAGCTATGGCTCTGACAATCAACAACAATTTAATGGCACAGAACGCCGCTCGAAACCTGTCCGCCGCCTATGGCAGACTCGGGACGTCCACGGAGCGGCTTTCTTCGGGATTACGCATCAACAGCGCCGCGGACGACGCCGCCGGGTTAGCCATCCGCGAACTGATGCGAGCGGAGATTTCCTCCATGCGACAAGGCATTCGCAACGCCAACGACGCCATTTCCATGATCCAGACCGCGGACGGCGCCCTGGCCGTCATTGACGAGAAGCTGATCAGGATGAAGGAACTGGCCACCCAGGCGGCCACCGGCACCTACAACTCCGATCAGCGTTTGATCATTGACTCGGAATATCAAGCCATGGCCTCGGAAATCACCCGAATCGCCAATGCCACGAAGTTCAATGGAATTTACCTGCTGAACGGCAATCTTTCCACAGGCTCTGGAAACCCAGCGGATTGGGGTGGAGATCATAACGGCGCCGGCCTTATCTCCAGTGGTCCTTTGAAAATTCACTTCGGGCCATCCAACAACAGCGCCGAGGACTACTACTACATTGCCATCGGTAACTCCACGGCATCAGCTCTCGGGGTCGGCAATGCGGCAAACCGAGACTATCGAAGCGCCTCTCACCTTGAAGGAAGAGCAGGTTTTTCCATCTCCACCCAAGAGGGAGCTCAGCTCGCCCTCGACGCTCTGGAAAACGCCATTCTCTCCAAGGACAACATCCGCGCCAGCCTCGGTGCCTTGCAGAATCGCTTGGCCAACACCATCACCAACCTGTCCATCCAGGCCGAAAACCTACAGGCCGCGGAGTCGCGAATTTCCGACGCGGACGTGGCCTTGGAAATGACCGAGTTCGTCCGCAACCAGATTATCACCCAGGCAGCGGTGGCCATGCTGGCCCAGGCTAATTCCCTGCCTCGGATGGCCATGCAGCTCATCAGCGGCTAATCACGAGCAACCGCTTGAGCCGCATCAGCGGCACGAATTGGAGTCTCCTTGACATCGGCTGACCTCCTGAAAAACTTCAGCCCCCGAGACGCACGTCTCGGGGGCTGAAAACGATCCTGGACGGGGGGTCAACTTTGCTTGAGGAATACCATGGCTTGACGGGCGGCATTCTGCTCGGCCTTTTTGACGCTGCTGCCCGAGTCCCGAAACTCCTCGCCAGTGGGTAATTTAAGCAGGACATGAAACGTCCGCTCGTGCTCCGGTCCTGAACTTCCCTCCAAATAATACACCGGACGATCCCGGCAATGTTGTTGGGTCAGCTCCTGGAGTTTGGTCTTGTGGTCCTTTTCCACGGACAGTTCCATCTGCCTGGGCCACAATCCGGCGAACCGCTCCAGAACCCACTGCTTGGCCACCGCGTATCCCCCATCCAGAAAAATCGCTCCAAGAAGCGCCTCGAAAGCGTCGCTGAGCAGCGATTGACGCTGCCGCCCTCCCTGATTCTCTTCGCCACGCCCCAGCAAAAGGACGTGGTCGATCTTCAACTTCCGGCTCAGCCCCGCTAAAACTCCTTCATTCACCAGCATGGCCCGAAACGTTGTCAACTGACCCTCGTTGGCTTCCGGATAGCGAACAAACAGTTCCTCGGTAATGCACAACTCCAGAACCGCATCCCCCAGAAACTCCAGGCGCTCGTTGCTCTGGCCTCTTCCGGGCGACTCGTTTGCATAAGAACTGTGCGTCAGGGCCTCATTCAATAATTTGACATCACCAAAAGCATATTGAATGCGCACCTGCACCTGCTCAATATCGTCCATTTTCACCTCTCAGTCGTGAATGAAACATTTCCAAATCCCAATCTTTTCTCTTCATCAAGCACCCGAGCCGACCTCCTCTGCCCTCCGCTTCCAGCGTTCAGCTCCAGGCCTGCCTCACGCCTCACGCCTCACGCCTCCTGGCTCCTGGCTCCTGGCTCCTGGCTATCAAGGAAAAAAATGCCCGGTCAAGCTTCGAGCCGTGACGTCTCCTTTCACCTCAAGCCCGCTCATTGAGCACTTCAAAACCTTTCATCGAGAAGAACGCGCCTTTTATCTAGGTTGAAGGAGACTTTCTCGAAAAATATTGCGATTGTTCGTGGGCAGGCGTAATGTACGCCTGCTTCGCCGGACAACTAAAAAACATCTTTCGGCATTTCGCGCTAGGCATCATCTTCCTACACGATTACGAACGTACGCAAGGAGGCATCCTATGGTCGGTATTTATGTGGGCTCGACGTCAGGCTATTCAGGAAAAAACCTGGTAGCCATGGGGCTTGGTCTCAAATTCCAAAAAGACGGCCTGAACGTCGGCTACATCAAGCCAGTGGGCGCCGTACCCGTGGAAAAAGACGGCAAAATGGGAGACGAAGACGCGTTCTTTGTTCAAGATGTGCTGGGACTGAAGGAAGATCCTGAACTAGTCACTCCCGTACTGGTCACCGAGGAGTTTAAAACCAAGGCCTTCGGCGGCCTGACCCATGACCTGATGGGCGACATCAAACGCAGCTACGAAACCCTCAGCAAGGGCAGAGACGTAACCATCGTCGCCGGCTCCGGGAGTATGTATTCCGGCAAGTACTGCAACGTGGACGCCGTGGAAGTCGTACGCACCTTGGGCATCAAATCCATCGTCATCGACCGCTGCTCCAAAGAACTGAACTACGACTACCTGGTCGTGCTCAAGGACGCCCTGGGCGATCAATTTATCGGCACGATTCTCAACGACATTCCCGCGGACTACATGGACGAGGTCAAAAACCGACTAGCCCCCTTCCTGGAGCGTAGCGGTGTAAAGGTCCTCGGCATTTTGCCCCGAGATCCGCTGCTCGGCGCGGTCCAGGTGGGCGAGCTGGCCCAACGACTCGGCGGACGAGTGGTCACGGCCAAGGACAAGGCCGACCGCGTCGTGGAAAATTTCCTGATCGGCAGTATGCAGGTCGAAAACTTCATGACCCACTTCCGCAAGAACAAAAATACCGCCATCATCATGGGCGGCGACCGCTCCGACGTTCAGTTGGTGGCCCTGGAAGGCGAATGCCCCTGCCTGATCCTGACCGGCAATATCTACCCCAACGACATCATCCTGACCCGGGCCGAGGTCAAGGAAATCCCGATCATCATCGTCCGCGACGACACCTTCACCATGGCCAAAAAAATGGACGCCATCATGTCCCGCCTGAAACTACGCGACTTGGTCAAGATCCAGCAAGGCGCCCAGGTGGTCAGTAACAACGTGGACATCCCCTACATCAAGGAACAGCTCGGATTGAAATAGTTTTCCGAACCGAGTCACGCAAAAAAAGGCGTCCCGCTTCGGGACGCCTTTTTTGTTGCCCAACACCGAGACGCTACCGTACGTACCCGGCGTCCTTCAACAGATTATTTCCTTGAGCGGCGGCACTGGCCAGCCTATCGCAACACTCGTTTTCCGGGTTTCCCGAATGGCCGCGAACCCAGTAGAAGCTTACGTCATGCGTCTGAAGCAAGGCATCCATGCGCAGCCAAAGGTCTTGGTTCTTGACCGCCTTCTTGTCCGCGGTCCGCCAGCCGTTGCGTTTCCACTTGGCCAGCCACCCTTTTTCAACGGCGTCATGAATGTATTTAGAATCCGTATAGAGCTCCACCACCGAACGGTCCGGCAGCAAGCTCAAGGCCTCGACCACGGCCAACATCTCCATCCGGTTGTTGGTGGTCAATCCGTAGCCGCCCGACAACTCCCGGCGTTCCCGGTCATCAAGCACCACCGCGCCCCAGCCTCCCGGTCCGGGGTTTCCCAAGCACGCGCCGTCGGTATAGATTTTCGTCACTCTGTCCTCACTCATTGAAGGGTCCTTCGTCGCGCACGATGCCCCGATAAGAGCCGCTCCCCGGAGGGCGATCGTCCGCATCATGATGATATTCCCGAAATTCGTCCTCCGGATTGTTCAGGGCATTCCAAATCAAGCTCAACGCTTCTCCCAGCCCCCGTTGCCAATTCCCGCTCGCCCAATACGGAGTGAAATGCTCTTCGCGTAAATATCTGGTAAAACCTTGCCCCAATGCCCGTTCCACGATGGGCGGCAAGACCACATGAAACATCTTGGATTCGGGATCAATACCAATGTGGATGGTCTTGGCATCCACAAGTGGCCGTGCCAACCCGTCATCGGCCACCACCAGCCGCAAATCCAGCCCGAATGATGATTTCAAGGCCCGAGACAAATCACGGATGGATTGCTTCTGCGCATCAGTCAGCATGCCGCCGCGATCCACGACAACCTGATGCGAATCCAGCATTTCAATGGTGCGCTGATTGTGCTTCCAGAACAGCCAGATCACGCCCATGAACACGAAGACCATGCCCAAAGCCCGCAACAGCCCCTCCCAGGGAGCGGCATCTCGTCTTACTCCGAACGGCATCTAAGACCTCGTGGCTGAAATTTGAAGTTCAAGGAGGAGCGAACCCAGGCCGCCCACGCTCCCCTCACCCGCCCAGTTCGGCTATCCATCGCCCCAGAGGCTCTTCCACCAAGGCACGAATTTCCTTCAAGCGAGCCTCGGATTCGGCCTCAAAACGCAAGACCAATATAGGCTGGGTATTGGAGGCGCGCAGCAGCCCCCAACCGTCGGGAAAAACGATGCGCACGCCGTCAACGTCCACCACGTCGAACCGTTCCCGAAAAAAGGCCTGAGCCCGCTCCACGATTTTAAATTTAATTTCCTCGGGGCAGTCCAAGCGGATTTCCGGAGTGGAGAAGATAGGCGGCCATTCATCGAGATAGGTGCTCAGCGGCTTGGCCGGATTTTGGCCGATGATCTCCACCAGGCGCATCGCCGCGTACAATGCGTCGTCGAATCCATAATACCGATCCGCGAAAAACATATGCCCGCTCATTTCTCCGGCCAAAGCCGCTCCAGTCTCCTGCATTTTGGCCTTGATCAGGGAATGGCCGGTCTGGCCCATGATTGGCTTGCCGCCATGGTCGGTGATGTCCTGAAACATCAAATGCGAGCATTTCACCTCGCCGATCACGGTAGCCCCTCGCTGCTCCTGAAGCACTTGGCGGGCAAAGACGGCCAAAAGGCGATCCCCATAGATCATCCGGCCCCGTTCGTCCAAAGCGCCGATACGATCCGCGTCGCCGTCCAGTCCGATGCCCAACTGGGCCCCGACCTCCAGGACTTTGGTTCTGAGATCATCGTTGTTCTCGTCACGGGTCGGGTCCGGATGATGATTTGGGAAATCCCCGTTCGGCTCGCAGTACAGCTCCACGACGTTCGCGCCGATCCGGCGCAACAGTTCGGCGCAAATCTTCCCACCAGCCCCGTTGCCTCCGTCCACGACGACCCGGACCGGGGCAGGGAGCTGGACCTGGGCGGAAAGTTCCTCCAGGTACGCCGGGACCACATCATGCTCGGAAGCGATCCCCTGCCCAACGCGGAACTCGCCGCGGGCCATGATCTCGTAGACTTCCCGGACATCCTCGGAATGAATCGTGCCAGCTCCGGACCAGACTTTGAACCCGTTGAATTCCGGAGGATTATGGCTGGCCGTGATCATCACCCCGGCTTGGCGGTTGAACTTTTTTACAGCATAATAAAAGAGCGGCGTGGGGACCATGTTGATAAACAGCACGTCCACCCCCGTGGCAAGGAGTCCTTTGATCATCGCGGTTTGATAACCGGGAGAGCTGTGTCGGCAATCGTGACCAACAACAGCCTGGCGCTGGCCTCTCTTGAGAAAAAACGTTCCGCATGCCTTGCCAAGCACTTCCACCCATGCTTCGTCGAAATCACGATCCACAACCCCACGGATATCGTAGGCTCGAAATATTTCCGGTTTGATCAGCATATTTCCAGCTCCTCGGAATAGTCACCGATTTTGGTGTTTACGGTTCAGAGCCAAACGTCGAAGGAAGAACCTTTAAGCGGATTTGCGCCGCAAGCCAAGCCCGAATGCCTGATTCACAGGTCGGCAAGGAATCAAAAATCATCTCGCCTTGACCTCAAATCAGGGTTGCTTTAGTTTGACAAACATGAACTGGGACTGGGACAAACTCCAAGACAAACGGAAAAGGAACGGCCCCCCTGGGGCTCCGGATCTCGCGCAACTCAACGAGCAGTTGAACAAGCTGAAAAACATCAAGCTGCCCGGCGGCGGCAAGATCGTAGTTTTAGTGCTTCTTCTGCTGTGGCTTGCCTCGGGGATCTACATCGTCAATCCCGACGAAGTGGGTGTCGTCCAACGATTCGGCGCCTATAACCGCATAACCGACCCAGGGCCGCACTTCCGCATCCCCTTCCCCTTTGAGTCCGCGCAGACTCCCAAGGTGACGCAGGTTCGGCGTTTTGAAATCGGCTACCGCACCATTCAGGCTCCTTCGGCAATGGGCGGGGAGCCTCAGTACCGGATCGTACCGGAAGAGTCGCACATGCTCACCGGCGATGAAAACATCGTGGACGTTCAATTCATCGTCCAATATCAACTCAATGACCCGGTCAAATTTTTGTTTAATATCCAGATGCCCGACGCATCGGTAAAAAGCGCCGCGGAGGCGGCCATGCGCGAGGTCATCGGCTATAATAAACTGGATGCTGCCCTGACTGACGGCAAACCGGCCATTCAGGATGAAACTCGGGCTTTGATGCAAAATATCATGGACCGATACGAGTCCGGAATCCAGATATTGGCCGTCCAGCTCCAGGACGTCCAACCGCCGGAACCGGTCATCGATTCCTTCCGCGACGTTGTCCGCGCCAGGGAGGACGCGGTCCGCATCCAGAACCAGGCCGAAGCCTACCGCAACGACATCGTCCCTCGTGCCCGAGGTGAAGCCGCCGTGATCATCAACCAGGCCGAAGCTCACAAGGAAGCCGTAGTTCGACGGGCGGAGGGTGAGGCCCAACGCTTCCTGTCCATGCTTGCGGAATACAACCAAGCCCCGGACGTCACCAGGACCCGACTCTATCTCGAAACCATGGAAGAGGTTTTAAGCAATCCCGAACTTATGAAGACCTTCATCTCGGACAACGCGCTGAGCCAAGTGCTCCCGTATTTACCCCTCGGCGCCATCACCCCCAAGGCGCAGCGGCCTGACGCTTCGGAGGCCGCCACGCAGCAAGCCAGACAGCCGGCCCCCGCCAGTACCGCGCCATCCGTACGAGGAGGTCGAGCACAATGAAAACCCCTACCCTGACCCTCCCGATGATATTGGTCGCCTTGTTCATCGGCTTCCTGGTGGTCACGCAAAGCGCGTACATCGTGGATGAAACTGAACGCGCCATTGTGCTTCAACTTGGGAAACCTGTTGGTGAAACCAAAGCCCCTGGTCTGCACTTCAAGCTGCCCTTTGTCCAAAACGTCCTTTTCTTCGACTCCCGAATCCTGGATTATGATTCCCGTCCGGCGGAAATTCTGACCAGGGACAAGAAGAACATGATGGTGGACAATTATACAAAATGGCGGATCATCGACCCCTTGCGCTTCTACACCACCCTGCGCACTCTGCCCATGGGCCAGGCTCGGCTGGATGACGTCGTCTACGCCGAACTGCGCGTCCTGCTCGGTCAGCACACCCTGACCGAGGTGGTCACCACCAAACGGTCCCAGATCATGGAAGAGCTGACCCTCAAGAGCAACGAGCTGATCCAGGAATACGGCATCGAAGTCATCGACGTGCGGATCAAGCGCACGGACTTGCCGGCGGAAACCCAACGAGCGGTGTTCAACCGGATGATCGCCGAACGGGAGCGTGAAGCCAAGACCTACCGCGCCGAGGGCGAGGAAACCGCGGCCAACATCCGCTCCCTGGCCGACCGGGAGCGAGTAATCCTTATTGCTCAGGCCAACCGTACGTCCCAACATCTTCGCGGTGAAGGCGACGCGCAAGCCATCAAGATCTTCGGGGAAGCCCTGAATCAGGCTCCTGATTTCTACGAGTATCTTCGGACCCTGGAAGCCTATAAAAAGACCATAGGTGCAAACACCCAGGTCATCCTGACGCCCTCCAGCCCGTTTTTACGGCTGTTACAAGATAACTGAGCAACTTCAGCCTGAAGTCGGGAGATCAAGATATCCAAACAAAAAGAGCGGGACCAGCGTCCCGCTCTTTTTGTTTGCTCACTCGCCCACCAACTTGCTTGTCAAGACGACTTGCCATCCCCTTCTCCAGGCCGTCGCCGATCACAGCTCCTCTCCCCAAAAAGGAACGCAAGCCCATGAATCACAAAAAACTCTGCATCGTCATGGTCGGCCTTCCGGCTCGCGGCAAGTCCACCATTGCCTGCCGTCTCCGGGAGAGTCTGGAAACGGAAAACTTCAAGGTCGAAATCTTCAACAACGGAGAGGTCCGCCGAAGGATACTTCCCGAGAACACGGCCTCCGCCGATTTCTTCAGCCCGGACAATCTGGAAGGCGTCCGCTTGCGGGAATGGATCGCACGCCAGAATTTGCAGTCCGCCAGACAATTCCTCGACCAGGGAGGATGTATCGCCATTCTTGACGCCACGAATATCAGTCGGGAACGACGAGACACCATCCGTCGGGACATGGAGCAAGTCCCCGTACTGTTCATCGAGTGCGTCAACGACGACGAAGAATTGCTGACCACCAGCATTACCCACAAGACAAAAATTTCCGAGTTCGGACACATGTCGTTGCCCGAGGCGATCAGGAACTTCAAGGATCGCATCCAGTTCTACGCCAGCCGGTATGAGCCCCTGGACAGGGAAAGCAACTACGTGGTGCTCAACTCGCTACAAAACAGGGTGGTTCGGGAAAAGACGACCGACAACATTCCGCACTATCCCCGCATTCGAGACATCCTGGTCTCGGATATGATCCAGAATCTCTACTTGATCCGCCACGGGGAAACTTTTTTCAACCAGGAACGACGCATCGGAGGGGACTCGCCACTCACCGAAAAGGGAGTGGACCAAGCTGGATTGCTGGGTGAGCATTTTAGGACGACCCGGATTCCATTCATTTTTACCAGCAAAAAGCGCAGAACGATCCAGATGGCCCAGCCGATCATTGCCGCCCAGGCGGAATGCACCCACGTTGCCTTGCGCGAATTCGACGAAATCCGCTCCGGAATCTGCGACTCACTGACCTATGATGAGATTCGAGAGCGCCATCCGGAAATCCACGTTGCCCGGAGCATGGACAAATACCACTACATTTACCCCGGCGGAGAAGGCTATGTTACGCTGCAATCCAGAATCCAGCTCGGCATCAAAAAGGCCTTGTACCTCAGCGGCAGGGCTGAACATATCGTAATCATCGGCCATCAGGCCGTGAACCGCATGATCCTCTCGTACTTCCTCTATCGTCGCCTGGAAGACGTCCCCTACATCTTCATTCCTCAGGACAGGTACTTCCACATTGTCTCCACGCAGACCAAAAAGCTCTTCGAGTTGAAACGGTTTTAAGCGTTTTCCGGGATTCCGGCCCCACCACTCCGGCTCTCTCCCAAGCGACAACTGACGGTAAAGTTATCGCAACCAAATGAGCCCATTAGGGCAAATACCGCTCCACCGGGGCCAGGGCGTCGGTGAGCACGGGGAGATCGCGAGGAATAGAGTGCGGCCAACGATGGTCGAGCTTGGCAATCAACTCGGGAGGTCCGTGCCCTGACCCCACATCGCGCAACGGGCTGTTTCCCGCGATCAGAACAATATTCTGGACCCGCTCGGGGTCGGCGGGATCGGCCACCAAGAATGTCTCCACCTGGGTGAACACGGCGTCCATGGTCGCCAGCAGGGCCCGCAACATCCGCCCTTCCAGACCGGACACGGCGGAGATCAGATTGGCCACGACCACCCCGCGATCGGTCAGGTTGGCGGAAATGCGTTCCATGGCCTCAACGGTGGTCAGCTGGAAAGGGACGGAGTAATGGGAACTGAAGGCGTCCAAAATGATCACGTCGTAGGGCGCATGGGTCCGGTTCAGAAAGCGACGGGCGTCCTGGTGATGGAGTTCAATCCGCTGCCCCGTCGTCCCGCTCGGATCAAACCCGAAATGATTCCTGGCTAATCTCGTGAAGACCGGGTCGATCTCCACAACGTCCAGATCCAGGTCCGCCCGGGTCCGCATCAGATGCTTGGGAAACGAGTACCCGCCCCCGCCGACCATCAGCACCCGTCGATAATCAGGAACATACAGCTCGGCGAGCCGGAAAAAGCGCGTGTACGGGAGGGCCAGCTCCACGGGATCATCCAGGTACATGGCGGACTGAAGCCAGCCCGGGCCGGTGGACATGATCCGCATTCGGCGGCCCGAGCTTTCCTCTTCAGCCTCAGCCACGATGATCCGGTTGTAAGCCGTGTCCAGATCAAAGTAGCCCTGGGCCGCCAAGGCTTGGCGATACTGGACGTGCAGGAATCCGCCTACGATTAACGAAGCCAGAAACGCGCTTTTCACCACCATGCCGGAGCGCGGGGACAAGGCCATGGCCAACAGGGCCATGACCGCGCCCAAGACCAGCAAAATAGGCAGACTGCCGAAAAAGGACAGGAGTACGAATCCGGCCAGAAACGTTCCCACGATGCTGCCGATGGTGGACAGGGCGTACATCCGCCCGACCACGGCACCGGAATGCTCCAGGGAGGCCAGCTTCATCTTCACGGCATAGGGAGCGATCATCCCCAGAAGGATGCTGGCCGGACCAAACAGGCTCACGGTGGCCAGAAGCACCCCAAGATGCAGCCCGGGAACATGGCCCTGGATCAGCCGCAAAACCGGGGCCTGAAGCACCGCCGTCAAGGCGATCAGCACCCCGGCCCAGAAGACGATCCATGCCAGACCGGACCTCGTCGGCCCTTTGTCCGCCAGCTGACCGCCCCACCAGTAGCCGATGCTCAAGGCGGCCAAAACCACGCCGATCAGCCCGGTCCAGACCACCAGGGACGTACCCAGAAACGGGGCCATAATCCGCGAGCCGGTCAGCTCCAGGATCATCACCACGGCCCCACAGAGAAAAACGGTCAGTTCCAGCATAACGACTCTATCCCCAAAGCAAAGGCTATTTACCGAAAGGACATTTGGGGAAAGAACACGTTCTGCACTGCATACACAGTGAGCCGGCCCCCATCCGGGCCAGCTCGCCCCGGCTGACGCTTCGCCCCGCCAGGAGCCTGGGCAGGAAAAGATCCAGGCTGGTGGTCTTGAAAAACAATGCGCAGGCGGGAATACCCAGGACCTGGACCGAGCCGATGCGCCCGAAAAGGGTCATGGTTCCGGGCAGAATGGGCGCACCGTAGAGCAGATCCTCGGCTCCGGCTTCCTGCAGGGCTTGGCGGGTCACATCGTCCGGGTCCACGGACAATCCGGCAGTGGTGATCAGCATATCCGCGCCCAAATCCAGAAGCTCTCGGACAGCCGCGACAATGGCTTCCCGGCTGTCCGGGACGATCCGGCTGGCCAGAACCTCACTCCCCAAAGCCTGGACCTTGGAACCGACAATGGGCACGAATTTGTCCTCCACCAGTCCCTGAAACACTTCCGTGCCCGTGACCAACACGCCGACTTTGGCCTTGCGGAGCGGCGACACGGAAAAAAGAGGCTCTGCCCCCAGGACGCTCATGGCCCGCAAAAACAGATGCCGGGACAGATACAGCGGAATGGCCCTGGTTCCGGCAATGGTCATGCCCTGCTTGACCAACACGGCATCGTGCCTTGAAGCGCACATCACCTCCGGAACAAGGTTGAAGGCTTCCAGCCGATCCCGTTCCACGTTGAGCAGCCCGTCCCGAACGGCCAGCAAGTCCACTTTGCCTTCCCGGGGAGGCAGACGCAGTTCCACTCCTTCCCCGGCCATGGCCCGGGCAAAAGCCTCGGCGGCCTCGTTCTCGTGCACCCAATCCGCCCCTTCGCCGGATTCCGCCTCTGATTCCTGGACATAGACCCGCATCCGGCCCATCTGCTGCAACCGGCAGATATCGCCCACGTTGATCTCCTGCCCCTTGACGAACACCGCGTCCTTGGTCTTGCCGGGCTCGATCCGGGTCATGTCGTGCAAAACCTTACGCCCCACGGCCTGGTCCACGGGCACGGCCCGGGGCAAGGGTGCTACCGAGGCGGCCATACTCTCCACATAAGGGGCTTCCCCCTGGCAGGCCCGGCAGATCCGGCCGTCCAGCTGAGGATAGGCTTCCTTGCAGACCGGACAGACCACGATGCCGCCCCGTCCTTTGCGTTGCAGCAGGTGCGGGGCCACCTGGATCGTCTCCAGGCTGCACACGCTCGCGCCGGCGGCCTTGATCTCCGCGAACAGGGCCGCGCTGTCCTGCTCTTTCTTGGGCAGAAGCTTCATGTACCAGGTCCGAATGGCCGACCAGTCGGCGACTTTTTCCGGGTCCAGGTAGATCCGCACGCCGCTGCCGGAATATTTGTCGAACAAGGTCAGGGCGTACCGGCCAAGATTGATCACCCGCAGCCAACCGTTGCCGATGGTGCAGGGAGTAAGCAGCTGCACGGCGTCCGGCAGGCAGTGAGTGGTTTCGGAGATGGCGTCGAAAAGCGTGTCCTCGGGCAGGCACCGTCGAGCCTCCTCGACCATGAAGCCCCCAAGCACCAGCCCCGGCGCGGCGGAACCGTGAAAATCACGAACCAGCAAAACAAAATCTTCGAACGACCGGGAACCGACGTACACGGACTGGTCTTCAAGGGCCTCTTTTCCGATCTCTTCAGCGGTCATAAATGCTCCTTGTCAGCGAAATCTCTTGTCGTTGAAACGGAATCGGACGCACACTTTTCTGGTAAGCCGGGCGAAGAACGATACGGCAGGACCGGCCAGGGAAAATGCTCCTGGGCCAAGGTCAGGGCATTACGCTCCACCTCGTCGTGCCATTTCAAAAAGCCGTCGGCCAAATGCTCGCCAAAGTCGGTGAGCACATAGCCCTTGCCCTCCTTGCGCACCAGATCCTTTCCCAGATACTCCTGGGCCTGGCGAATCTTGCCCCAGGCCGCCCGGTAGGAAATACCCAATTTATCCGCGGCCCGACGCAATGAACCACACTCCCTGATCCTGACCAGGAGCATGGCCCGTCCCAGGCCGATCAACGCGCCTCGGTCGTTTTCCAGCCAAAGGTGCAGGCGCATGGACGGAGGCATATTTTTTTGCATGGGCACTTCCATATGCTAATATAAACATAATGACAAGCGACGGTTTCTTGACCCGGACAGTTTTTCGGTCGCCGTGTGTTCTAGATTTTCTGCATGGTGAAGCTGACGGCGTAGCGCTTGGATTTGCCGAACAGGAGGGCGATTCGCCCGTTCTCGCTGCCGTCGAACTGTAGCCCCAGGTCTTTGGGACGGAAAATGGCTCGGGCTTTGATCAGTTTCCGCAAGGATGTCTCCACGCTTCCTTCGCGGCGGTGGATGTACAGCCGCAAATCAGGGAGGACATTGCCCTCGATGGTTCCTGTTTTTTCCCGGACCGAAAAATTCGCCCGAGGACCGAATAATCCGGAGATCTCGAACTTGAACAACCGTTCCAAGACTCGCATCATTCCGGCCTGGGGGTTCTCTCCAGAATAAAGATTCCAAAGAAATCGCCCGATTCCGTAAATGTCGCTCCACCAAACGCCCTCGCGATTCAAAACATGAACCCCGGAGGGAACGAGCTGGTGGGAGCCCAGGCCGAGGTCGTCGGTCTTAATGTCGAAACTAATCTGCCGACAGCCCAAATGCCGCTGTTTTTCCCGAACCAACAGCGCCGAATTCTTGGGCGTCAACAGCTTCAAAGCCATCCGGTCTCGAGGCTGCAAGGGGATTCCCCGAGTTCGCTCCACCGCGGCGATGATGTCCATGGCGCAGGAGGTGATAAGCCGCTGGTCACGAACAATCAGGGGCGAATGCGCTTCGTTTCTGTCATCGGAAGATGCGTTCATAGCAAGACGGATACGATCAATCGGTCGACGGCAAGGGTATTTCCCAGGCGAATTCTCGTTGCTCGGGTTTGCGTTTTACGGTGATTGCATTTATGAAATCTTGAAGTCATTTTATACTTAACTTTTCGCGACTCCAGCATTGATCTGGCAATTTATCAAGCAAGAAACGGTCCAACGGCCCCTCAAAGCCTGAACAGAGGCCGGAGCAAAGCGATCTACCCAAATAACTCGTCCACCTCAGTCCCATGGCCAAGCCTTGGTCGGAGTGTGAGCACAAACAAGGTAGCGTGTCATGTCCGCACGAATTCTCGTGGTTGAGGACGAACAACTCAACAGATTCGCGCTCAAAAAGCTTTTGGAAAAAGGAGGCTACACCGTTCATGAGGCAGAAGACGGACGGAGGGCTCTGGAATTGATGGAGCAGGAAACCGTGGACTGCATTCTGATGGACGTCCAATTGCCGGTCATGAACGGAGTGGAGGCCACAGAGGTCATCCGGGCCCATGACGGCTCCCGGTACAACCCTAAAACCCCCATCATCGCCCTTACCGCGTACGCCATGCCGGGAGACAAGGAAAAAATTTTGACCTCCGGCATGGACGACTATCTCGCCAAACCCGCCACATACCAGCAATTGGAGAAGGTTTTGCTCAAGTATCTCCCCAAAAACGACACTGAGGCGTAACATGGCGACTTCACGGCCTCGGCGAAGCAAACCCGGCTCTTGGACCGATCATATCGTTTTCCCAATTTGCGAAGGAGCGAGCTTATGAAGGTTCTTATCGTCGATGACGACTTGGCGAATCGCGTGGTGATGCAGTCGTTCATGCGCGAAAAGGCGTCCCACATCAACATGGCCGCCAATGGAGAGGAAGCCGTCCAGGCGTTCGTCATGGCCCTGGACGAACAGAATCCATACTCCTTGATTCTCATGGACATCATGATGCCGGTCATGGACGGCCAAGAGGCGTTGAAAGCCATTCGCAAGCTGGAAAAGGACCGCGGCGTCCCCCCTGGAGGCGAGGTCAAAGTGATCATGGTCTCCTGTCTTGAAGACCAAAAAAACGTCTGCCAGGCCTTTTTTCAGGGTATGGCCACCTGCTATCTGACCAAACCGTTGAGCAAGGAAGGCCTGGAGACGGCCCTGGGAAGCATTTCGCTCTGACGTTCCGGAGTAAGCCACCCTTTTCAATCACCGAATCCGCCCCGGCGATTGATAAAAAAAGAGCTCCCTGAAATGCTCTTGGCGACTTTCTTCACCTCCGCGCACATGGCGGAGACCTCCAAGTGATGGCTGAAGGATTTTGCATCCACTTCCACCACTCCCAGACTGATGGTCATCAACGGAAAAGACCGTAACTTTCCATTGCGGTCCTTGACCCGTATTTCGCCTTTCTCCAGGTCTTCTTCGGAGTAGAAGGAGCGAATCCCCTCGTCAAAGTCCCGGATCAGCCGATCCACGGCGATCCGGGTACATTCCGTCGGAGCGATGAATACGAAATCGTCGCCGCCCACATGGCCCACCATCCGCCCCTTGCCGCAAGCCGCCTCCACCGCCGCGACGATCCGGTTCGCCGTGAAGCGCAGAACCTGATCTCCGGCCGCGAACCCATATTTGTCGTTGAAGGCCTTGAAGTTATCGATGTCCGCGTAGACCACGCTCAAGGGCCGTTCATCATTCAGGGCCTCGGCAATGGCCTTGAGGATGGAATTGTTGCCGGGCAACTGGGTCAGGGGGTTGGCGTCCAGGGCTAGTTGGCGCAACCGCTCCAATTCCATCAACACGTCATGCAGACGAATGTGGGTCTGGACCCGGGCCAGAATTTCCGCCTCGTTGAACGGCTTGGGGATATAGTCCACCGCTCCGGCGGAAAACCCCTGGACAATATCCTCCGAGGAATTCTTGGCCGTGATGAAGACGATGGGCGTGGCCGTGAACCGGCTCATGGATTTGATCCTGCGACACAGTTCCAGACCGTCCATGCCGGGCATCATGATGTCCAGCAGAAAAATGTCCGGGGCCTCCTCGTCGAGGATATCCAGGACTTCCTCCCCATTTTCCGCCACTAAAACTTCGTAACCGGATTTTGTCAAAATATCGTGCAACAAATGCAGGTTGCTCGGTGAATCATCCGCAATCAAAACCGTCTTCATGGTTCTTTCAACTCCTCGATCCGAGTCAACTGCGCGTAGGCGCCGCGCAAGGCGGCCATGTCCATGTTTCGGGCGTGACCGTGGAGAGAGCGAGGCAAAACCGCGGCCTCCGGAAGTCCCCTGGCTTCAAGCATTGTCGTCAGTTCTTCGCCAAGAGCCGCGATACGCTGAATGTTTCTGGACTTCAAGGTCTTGCGGAGATCCTTCCAGTGAGTCGCTACGGTCGGATCGTCCCGAACGGCCAGGACAAAAGCCCGAACGGCCTGTCCCTCTTCGATTTTTTCCAAATCACCTTCTTGAACGTTTGGCGCTCGTGCCGCGATCATCGCCACCACCCGTGCCTGGATCGTGGCAATCAGCGGCCTGGCTTGCGTCCAATCTTCATGCTCCAGGGCCGCCTCCAGGTCTTCGGCCGCCTCGCGAATATCCTCCAGACGCAGGTTGGCCGCACTGCCCTTCAGGGTGTGCGCGCACACCCGGGCATTGGCCACATCCCGCTTCCCTTCCGCAGCGAGAAGCTGGGCCAGTATTTCCGGAGTATGCTTGATAAACAGCGCCACGGCTCTATTAATGATCTCGCCATGCCCGAAGCCCTGCTCTTCCCTGCCTTTCAGTCCGGATGCACTTCGGACAAGCGAAGGCCCCCGGGCACCGAGCGCATTGGATCGGCCTGGTGAATATTTTTCAAGGATGCGGACTAAGTCGCCGGTTTTCACGGGCTTGGAAAGATAATCATCCATTCCAACAGCCAGACATCTCTCCCGGTCCTTTTCCATGGCATGAGCGGTCATGGCTACGATAGGCGTTCGCCGACCGCCGGACTCGCTTTCTCGAATGCGTCTGGTGGCTTCGAACCCGTCCATGATCGGCATCTGGCAGTCCATGAACACCAAGTCGTACTTCCCGGTCCGCACGGCCTCCACGGCCTCGCGTCCGTTGCCGACCACGTCCACGGCGGCCCCCATCTCCTTGAGCAGCCCCTTGGCGACTTCCTGATTGACCAGATTATCCTCCACCAGCAGGATTTTACCTCCCAGCCCCCGCCCACCGGATTCTCGTCCCTCTTGGGCCGCCCGGGCCTCAACAATGCGGTGCCGGGTAATCAGGCCGTCCGGATCCCGCCCTTTCAGGCTGGCCAACAGAGTCAAGGTGTCGTACAGATGCGACTGCAACACCGGCTTAAGGAGGTATGCGGCAAAGCCTACTTGCTCCATTCGCTTGGCGTCGCCCCGCTTGCCCATGGAGCTGAGCAAAACGAGTTTCGTAGCGTTCAGATCCGGATCAGCCTTAATCCTGCGAGCTAGTTCTTCCCCGTCCATTCCCGGCATATGGAAATCCAGAATCGCGATTTGGTAGGGCACGCGTTTGGAAACTCCTTGTCGCAGCAGTTCCAAGGCCCGTGCCCCTGAGTCGGCCAAACCGGCCTGAATCTTCCATCCTTGGAGCAGTTCCTCCATAATTTCCAGGTTGACCGGATTGTCGTCCACCGCCAGCACCCGCAACGACTCCATGTCCACGGTCTGATGAATGTCCACTTCGACTTGCTCGGCCTGATGCAACTCCAAGACCATCGTAAAAATCGAGCCTTGTCCAAGCCGACTTTGGACTTGAATTTTGCCGCCCATCAATTCCACGATCTGACGGGAAATGGACAACCCCAGCCCAGTGCCGCCATAGACGCGGGTAGTGGACTGATCGGCCTGGGTGAAAGACTCGAAAACCCGTTCAATCATCTCTTGGGAAATACCTATTCCGGTGTCCTCTACGGCGATCCGCAACTCGTGTCTCTCCTGCCCCAGATCCAGGCAGTCCACACCCAGATAGACATGCCCCTTTTCCGTGAACTTTATGGCGTTGCCCAGCAGGTTGGTCAGCACCTGACGAATCCGTCCCGGATCGCCCACGTAGCGGTCCGGACAGGACGGAGGATAACGGACGATCAGTTCCAGTCCTTTTTCCTCGGCCCGGGCCGCCAGCAAGTGGGCCATTTCTTCAACGACGACACGCAGGTTGAACGGAATTGATTCAATGCTCAGCTTCCCGGCTTCCAGCTTGGAGAAGTCCAGAATGTCGTTGATGATTCCCAGTAGCGCCTCCGCGGATCTCTTGACGGTCATGGTGTAGTGACGCTGCTGGTCGCTCAGGTCGGTACGGGCCAGCAGTTCGGTCATGCCCACGACCCCGTTCATCGGAGTGCGGATTTCGTGACTCATGTTGGCCACGAATTCGCTCTTAGCCCGGTTGGCCGCCTCCGCCGCGTCCCTGGCCCGGCGCAGCTCCTCCTCGGCCTTCATCCGTTCCATCATCTCCTGGCTGAGCTGCTCTACCGCTGCGTGCAATTCGCTGGTCCGCTCCTTGACCCGGCGGTCAAGCACCAAATGGGAATGCTTCAAGGCGCGTTGCGCGCGCTTCGTCGAGGTGACGTTGCGCACCAGTAAAATCACGAAAGCCTCGTTACCCAGACGCAGAATCGTGGCCACGATTTCGATGTCCAGCTTTTTGCCGCCCTTGTTTGGAACCAACACCTGATAGCGTCGCTTGCCGTCGGGGCCCGCCGCAATATCCGGAGAATCCTCGGATCGCTCGGCCAGTTGCCGCATTTCCTCGAACACCCGCCGCGCAACGTCGTTGCCGAACAAATCCTCCATGCTTTTGGTGGCGAACTCCTGCTCAGAGTAGTCCAGCATGGTCCGGGCCGCGGGATTGAACTGCAGAAGATTGCCCCGCAAGTCATAGACCATCATGCCGTTGGCCATGTTCATGTAGATGGCGTTGAAAAAAATCAGGTTGTCCTGGAGTTCTCGCGTGGCGACCTGAATCCGTCCATGCAGTCCGGAGATCATTTCATCCAGGTGCCGGGCCATCCGTTGCATGGTCACGGCCAGGTCGCCGATCTCATCCTTGGAACTGACATTCAGCGGAGCGTCAAATTCATGATCGGCCACGCGCCTGGCATAGTCCGAAAGTTGGGTCAAAGGCATGGAGATTCGGTTCATCAGGATGAAGGCCACGCCGATGCCCACAACGAAAAAGAAGATGAACATCCCGTGCTGGAACAGAATCTCCCGCCAGATGAAGGAGTTGATGCTGTCCATATCCATGCCCACATGCACGGTCCCGGCCAGCCCGCCGAGAATGGGGTGCGCGATGTCCAACACCATGCCCAGGGCCGGAACCTTGATTTTCCGCACACTGACTTCATGGTACGGCATTCGATCGGTGGCCGAGGACGAGCGAAGACGCAGCAACTCCTCGGGCACCCTGGGCGTAAACGTGTGGGAGATCACATCCCCGGCGCGGTCCTGGACGTAGACGTAGGCCACGTTCTTGATTTCCAGATACTGATCTATAACCGCCTGCACGGTGGCCGCGTCCCTACTCAAAAGCAGCTCCGTGCTGGAGTTGGCGATGCTTCTGGCAATAGCCATGGCCTTGCTTTCGTTTTCCAGCATCAACTGTCGATGCAGGGTCCATCCGGAGTACAGGGAGGAAACCGTGGCCATGGCCCCGAAAATGACAACCATGGCCAGAAGAGTCTTCCGAAACAGTTTGGAAGGCTTCATTGCTGCCCCTCCTTGGACCAATCGTCCCAACAGTGCAACGGAACGAACCGACCGTCCCGGACTGTGGAGAAATAGACGACGTCCATTCCCTGGCGACGTCCCGCCCCGAGAAAAACAGGCTCGCCGATGCCCAGGTTGATCAGCAGGGGAACGGACTCCGAGTCCTCAGTCTCCTCGGCCAACTCATCCAACGGGATTCTTCGCGCAAGTTCCGTGAACACCTTGGCGTTGAGCATGCCCTCGAAGCTGGCGAAACTGTACGGCAAAGGGTCATACGGCTGCGGCGTGAGTTGCGGCGGCAGTTCGCAGGAGCACTGGTCCATGAGCCAGCGATACTCCATCACTCCCCAGTGCGAATAGTCCTGGTAGCTGGGCACCACCTGGGAATTGACCAAGTTCCGGGTGTAGCTCCGCCCTGTAAGCCGCTCCTGCTCCAGCAGCAATTCCAGCATGCTTTCGCTGGCCACGAAGGAGACGTTGGCTATAGGCACGTCCCAGCCCTGATCGCGGGCGTCGCGGATAAAGGCGGCGGCCGCTGCGTAGGAGGCGATGCTGATGACCACGTCCGGGGCCGCCTCGCGCAAAATGTCCACCTGCTTGCCCATGTCTCGCTGGAACTGAAACCCGCGGGCATAGGTGGCTTCCTCGACAATTGACAGATCGTGACGATGCAGGGCGTTGCGCAGCCCTTCCCAGCCGCTGCGGCCGTAGGAATCAGCCTGGTAGAGAATCGCGAATCGCTTTTTTCCCAAGCGAATGAACTCCCGGACCAGGGCGTCCACTTCCTGAGCATAGGAAGCGCGCAGATTGAAGACGTAGCCGCCATAGGGCGGCTGGCGCTGAGGTTCCGCGCCGGTTACCGGAAAAAAAAGCGAAACGCCCCTGTCTTCGTAAACTTTGAGCAGGGGCAGAACACGGGTCACGGTGGGCGTGCCCACGAAGCTGAACAAGGCGTCCACCCGATCCTGCTCCAACAGCCGGACCGCGTTTTCCAGGGCCAAGACCGGATCATACGCATCGTCATAAGCCAAAAAGGTAACAGGCCGACCGTTGATTCCTCCCTGGCGATTGACATGCTCGAAATACGCCATGGCCCCGCGATAGACCTCAATGCCCAAAGCTTTGATCGGCCCGCTGAATGCTCCGGACATGCCCACCCGAATCGGCTCCGGCTCATTATCCGAGGCAGAAACTGGAATCGCCAAAAACAGAATCAGAAGCGAAAACACGAACAACCGCCCAGCCTTTTGGGTCCATTTCAACAACAAACTCGTTTGCATGAGTATATTCGCCGACTCCTGAATCGCATATCTATTCAAAAAAAGTTTTCTGGCATTCATCCTTCTTCCTCGTCTCCACTCATCAATCGATCCAAAACATGTCGCAACTCGCTCACCGTATAAGGCTTGGCCACCACGGCGTCGAAACCGTACTCCCGATAGTGGGCCATGGCCGGAGCCGTGCTGTAGCCGCTGGAAACAACGGCCTTGAGAAGCGGGTCCACGGCCTTCAGCCGCCCGACCGCCTCCACTCCGCCAATGCCGCCGGGAATGGTCAAGTCCATGATGGCCACGTCGAAAGCCTGGTTGTCCTCTCGCGCCCGGTGCAGGGCCTCCAAGGCCTCTCGTCCGTCACGGACCAGGGTTACGGTATAGCCGATGCCCTCCAGAATCTCTCCCATGGATTCACGGATCATGTCGTCGTCGTCCATGAAGAGAATACGATGGGCGACCTCAGTCGAAGGGAGAGGCTCACTGGGTTGCCTCTGAGCCGTATCCGTCTCGGACCGCGTGGCTGGCAGGCAAAACGTGAACGTAGCCCCCTGACCCAGCTTGGACTTTACGGTCAGCGTTCCTCCGTGCTTCCGGACGATCGAGTAGGAAGTGGCTAATCCGAGTCCGCTGCCCTGGGCTTTGGTGGTAAAATAAGGATCGAATATTTTGGGCAATATCTCTTCGGGGATTCCCGGGCCACTATCCTGGATGGTCACGCAAAGATGGTCGCCATGGGGCAAGTGCTCTTCCAACGTCGATTCCAGAGCATCCTCGGCGTGCATCATCACGTTGCGCACGGACACGCGCAGCATCCCACCCTCGGGCATGGCCTGAACGGCGTTGATCAACAAGTTGTTCAAAACCTGCGAAATCTGTCCCGGATCAATGTCCACCAGCCATAAATCATCGGGAATGGTCAGCATGGGTTTGACGTTGGTTCCGGCCAGAACCAACCGCAAGGCATCACCGACTAAAGCCGCCATGGAAGCGACTCTGCGCACCGGCTCCCCGCCCTTGGCAAAGGTCAACAGTTGCTGAGTCAATCCTTTGGCCTGCAGGCAGGCGTTTTCAGCATAGGTCAATTTTTCCAGAATAAGATCCGTCTGATCCAGGTGCAGCTTGGCCAAGGATATCTGGTTCATGATCGCCGTCAAAAAATTATTGAAATCGTGCGCGATGCCACCGGCCAGTACGCCAAGAGCCTCCAGGTTTCCGGTCCGTTGCAGTTCCTCCTCCATGCGCAACCGTTCGGATATGTCCCGGACCACGACCACGGCGTAAGGGGCTAGGTCGAACCGAACCAACCGCGAAGAGACTTCCACGGGAAAACATTCCCCATTGGAACGGATGAATTCCGTGATAATGGACCGCCCGTGCTCGGACTGCTCCAGAGTGGAGAGAAAGGACTCCAGCCGACGATGATCCTTGGTGGGGAAAAGATCGAAAAAGGAAAGCTCCAGAATTTCCTGACAAGAGTAGCCAAGCTGGACGCAGGCTGATTCATTCACGTCCACCATGGCGACATCCGGCATGTCGGAATCCGGTTGGCGTGAATCCGGCAACCGAATCAGAAAAATCCCTTCATTGCTGCCGTCCAGCAGGGTCTTGAAGCGATGCAACTCCCGCAAGCGCTGCTGCAACTGCGGGTAATAGCTTTTGTGGATGGAATCTTCGCCCAGGCCGATGATCCGACGACGCAAGGCGTCGCGGTTGATCGTCGCCCCCTGGAGGTCGACGTCAGCGTCGTTTTCGGGAACCAAGCCTTCGAGTGGGATGGACCTATTCATGGTTTCAGGCATATATGCGTTCGATGTCCTCCACAGCAGGGTGGACGGGATTGGTGACCATGCAAGGATCGCACACGGCCTGACGGGACAATTCCAGAATATCCGATGGACTGACGCCCAGATCTCCCAGGTCCCTGGTCAGCCCGACCTGCCTGCGCAACGCCACAAGCCCCTCCACCAGCGCCTGACGCTGACCGTCGGCCTCCAGTCCCCGACAGCCCACCCCCAAGGCTTCAGCCACCCGCAGATAGCGATCAGGGATGGCGTGGAAATTGAAATCCACCACCCGGCTGAGCAGAATGGCGTTGCACTCGCCATGAGGCAGGTCCAGCAATCCGCCGAGACTGTGAGCCATGGCGTGGGTCGCGCCCAGGCTGGCGTTGGAGAAAGCCAGCCCGGCATACAACGAGGCCAGCATCATTCCGGATCGGGCTTCCATGTCCAGCGGGGCTTCCACTGCTTGCGGCAGGTGCCTGCCGGTCAGACGGACGGCCTCCAGGGCATGCAGATCCGTAATGGGGGAGCTGGCGTTGGACGCATAGGCCTCCACCGCGTGAGTCAAAGCGTCGTACCCGGTACAGGCCGTAAGATGCGGCGACATGCTGGTGGTGGTTTCCGGATCGATCAAGGCGATATCCGGAACCATGGCCTTGCTCACGATGGCGATTTTCACCTTGCGCGCCTGATCCGTGATGATCGCGAACTGCGAAACGTCGGCGGAACTGCCCGCGGTGGTGGGAATGCAGATCAAGGGGGGGCCGGGCACCGGAACGTTGTCCACGCCCTCGAAGTCCAGGATCGGACGGTTGTTGACGCAGACGATGCCGATCCCCTTGGCGCAGTCCAGGACGCTGCCGCCACCCAGAGCGACGATGGCCTGGCAATCCTCCTGAAGATAATATCTCGCCCCCCGCATGACCTCCTCCGCCCGCGGGTTGGGGGAAAGGTCCGAAAAAAGCCGATACTCCAGATTTGCCTGATCCAGACTGCCGAGGACGTCCGTGGCCCACGGCAGCCCGCGGACCACCTCGTCCACCACAACCAAAACCCGACGCACCGAGAAATTCCGGGCGAACTGCCCGACAAGCCGACGTGCCCCCACCCCGAAAACAAACTCCGGGGCCACAAATTTCCGCAAATTCTCCATGGAAGCTTGAGACATGGCCGCACCTCCAAACCGGGACATCCCAACAGGCCCGAAAAAAGAAAACATGACGGGAATGTGAACCAACCTGCGAGCTGAGAGAAAAGCCGTACAGCAAAAACAATGAATAATCCATAGACATCGACAAAGAATTCAGAAAAAAATAACTCAAAAAATGGTACTTGCCTCCTTCCTCATCCTCGCCCCCTCTGGTGTTTTAAATCCGAAACGAATAGATGACGCGGCAAGCGCTTCATCTATTCGTTTCTCCTCAACCAAACCTACCCATGCCCCATACCATCGACATCGTCCTCGGCACACGGCCCGAAGCCGTCAAAATGGCCCCGGTCATCGCCGCTTTTCATGAATTTCCCGAAGATTTTTCGGTCCGGGTGTTGAGCACCGGGCAGCACAAGGAGATGCTCACGCAGATCCTGGATTCCTTTGACCTACGACCCGACCGCGACCTTGAAGTCATGCGTCCGGGGAGTTCTCTAGCCGAAACGACCGCGGACGTGATCCGCGTCATGGACCGGGAAATCAAAAGCCGCCGACCTGATCTGCTCCTGGTCCAGGGTGACACCACCACGGTCCTGGCCGCGGCCCTGGCGGCGTTTTATCACCATGTGCCCGTAGGACACGTGGAGGCAGGCCTGCGGAGCCATGACCTCCAAAATCCTTTCCCCGAGGAAGCCAACCGCCGCCTGGTCTCCATTGTCACCGGGCTGCACTTCGCGCCAACTGATGCGGCTGCCGACGAATTGCGGGCCGAGGGCATCCCTCCGGAGAACATCGCCGTCACGGGCAATACCGTAGTGGACGCCTTGTTGCATTTCGAGGACAAACTCGGCCCCCTGGCTCCGGATGTCCAAAACCTCCTCCAGGGACGGCGCTTGATCCTGGTCACGGCCCACCGCCGGGAGTCGTGGGGCCAGGGCTTGGAAAACATTTGCCGGGCCGTGGAACGCATTGTCCAGGACCATCCGGACGTGGTCGCGGTGTTTCCGGTTCACGCCAACCCGCTTGTCCAGCAAACCGCACGTCAAATCCTTGGGCACCATGACCGGATCGTGCTGCTTCCGTCCGTTCCGTACCTGGAATTCGTTCGTTTGATGCACCAGGCCGAACTGATCCTGACCGATTCCGGAGGCGTTCAGGAAGAAGCCCCTTCTTTCGGCATACCGGTCCTGGTTACCCGCGACGTCACCGAACGCGCCGATGCCGTGAACTGCGGCTTTGCCCGGCTGGTGGGCACGGACCCGCAAACCGTGACCCAGGCCGCGGGCGAAGTGCTCGCCAAGCGATCCGGGGTTTCCCGGATCATGCGCCGAAACGGCAACCCCTTCGGCGACGGACGGGCAGCCCAACGCATTGTCTCGGCCTCCAGGCGCTTTCTCCGCGCGGAACGCCCCTTGTTGCTCCCGGAAGAGACCTTCTTCGGAACCTGCTCCGAGGGATAGGCACATGGTTCAGGATATCCTACCCGTTCTGCTCATCTTTCTGAAAGCCGGTTTGTGGATTTTCGGACTGGTCTTTTTTCTGAACGGACTCAGCGACCTATTTATCGACTTGGTCCGCATCGGCAATGAAGTCTGGCGGCGAGTATTCGTTTTCGGTTTCCGAAGAGCCAAGCCCCTTGCCGAAGAAGACCTGACGGGCCGCCCCGAACAGTTCATCGCCGTAATGATTCCCTGCTGGGATGAATCCGCGGTCATCAGCCGCATGCTGGAAAACTCCATCAAGGTGCTCAACTATTCCAACTACGTCATTTTCGTCGGCACGTACCCCAACGATCCAGCCACGCAGCGGGAAGTGGACCTTGTCCGGGAGCGCTACGGAAACGTGGAACGCATCGTTTGCCCCAAGGACGGCCCGACATCCAAAGCCGACTGTCTGAACTGGATATTCGAGGGCATCCGGCATTACGAGAAAAGCCATGGCACTGAATTCGAAATCATTGTCATGGAGGACTCCGAGGACGTCCTGCACCCCATGCTTCTGAAGCTCTTCAATTACCTCATACCCCGCATGGACATGGTCCAGGTTCCGGTTCTGCCCATGGAACCCAAATGGTGGCAGTTCACCATGGGCACCTACCTGGACGAGTTCGCCACGAACCACTCCCGAGACATGGTCGTCCGGGAACTGCTCACCGGCAACCTCCCTTCCGCCGGTGTCGGGACGGCCTTTTCCAGAAAATTGCTGCTCACCCTGGCACAAGAAAACCAGAATCGCCTTTTCACCATCGGTTCAGTGACTGAAGACTACGATTTCGGCATCCGTCTGGCCCAAGTCACCGGAGTACGCCAGATATTCTCACGGGTGGCCTTTGAGCGCACCGTGCGCAAAAAAAGCCGCCTGACCGGACGGGAAAGGACTGTCCGCAAGCGGGATTATATCGGGGTCCGGGAATATTTCCCCCGCACCTTTGGCACCGCGGTCCGCCAAAAATCACGCTGGATATTGGGCATCACCTTGCAGGCCTGGGAAACCATCGGCTGGGTGGGCGGATTCTGGACCAGGTACATGCTGGCCAGGGACAGGGTAGGATTGATCACCAACCAGGTGAACATGCTGGCCAACATCCTCGTACCTGTCTATCTGACCGTCTGGGGCTACGTGTATGTTTTTCCCGACGCCTATCGCTATCCTCCCGTGGTCACCGCCGGAACGACGCTCTTCTATTTGATGCTGGCCAACCTGGGCCTGCTGCTCTGGCAGCTCGGCATCCGAGGCTGGTACGTGGCCCGAACCAACGGCATCGGCCAAGCCGCCTTAAGTCCCTTTCGGTTGATCTGGGCCAACGTCATCAATTTTTTCGCCACGATCCGGGCAATCAGGCTGTATACCCGGCACCTGCTTACCGGGACCCCCGTGGCCTGGGACAAGACCGACCACTCTTACCCCAGCGAGGAAGAGCTGGTCCGCTACCGGCGTCGCTTGGGCGATTTGCTGCTGGATCGTCGATTCGTGACCGTGGCACAGCTGGACACGGCCTTGGACCGTCAAAGGGCCACCGGGCAGCCCCTGGGCGCAATCCTGGAAGACATGGGCGTCCTTGAGGAGGACAAGCTTTTACAGACGCTGGGTGTTCAGCTCGGAGTCCAGACCACCGTCGTTGATCCGTACGCCGTGGACAAGGAAGTGATCGCCATGGTTCCCGCGGGCATGGCCCGGCGACAGCGTCTCTTTCCGGTGGGCCTCACTCCGGAAGGGGGCCTGATCCTAGCTGTTGACTCCATCAGCGACACAAACGAAATCAGACAACTGGAAAGTGAGCTCGGTCGTCCCATCGTATTACGTCTGACCACCCGCGGCGATTTATCCTTCGCGATACGCTTTGGCTATGAAAGATTGGCACGAGAATCGCTTGAAGAGAAACTTGCGGCGGAACTTTTGACTCAGAAACTTATTACTCCAGAGCAGCTCGATGAAGCCCGAACGAGACAAAGGAAGGGGTATCGGAACCTCGGAGAAGTCTTCACGGCTCTCGGACATTTGGACAGGTCCAGTCTCGTTGAACTCAAATCCTGCGTCGAAAACAGGCGGGATATCGCCCCGATGGGAACCTGTCTCCTGGAGCAAGGCGTCATAACCCAAGCCCAACTGGATGAAGCCCTGCAATTGCAAAACAGAAATACCAGACGGCTGGAAACCATTTTAATCGACATGGACGTGATCGATCAGGCGACACTGGAATCCGTTTCAACCCGTATCTCCGGACCCGACGCATGACCCTCTTCCTTGCACGCGCCGTCCTGCTTCTCGGCCTTTTCCTTTTTTCCTTCCCGGAAGACATCCTTGCCGAGCCAGCTGCTCAGCCGTTTGAAATCCATCGAACAGACGAAGGCGTCATCGCCCGCGAGCTGCGCAGAAACCGGACTTATCCGCACCAGGACATGGCGTTTCGCCTTCAGGCCAAGGACGACATCCGGGGCGCGGCCAACGAGCTTCAGGCGTTCCTGGCCATCGACCCGATTGAGGTCAACGTACGGCTTCAACTGATCATCCTGCTGGAGCAGCTTGGAGAGGATACCGAAATCGTCGAACACGCCAGTCGAATCCTGGAAAACCGACCAAACGCCCTGCTCCCGCGTCTTTATCGCGCCTGGGCTCTGGATCGCCTGGAACGCTGGGACGAAGCCCAAGCCGATTTTCAGCGAGTCCTGGATTTGCCGGATATCTCCAAGGAACAACACAGCGACATCCTTTTGACCCTGGTCAACCGGGCCATGGCCCGGGAGGACTTCCATCAGGTTCTGACGCTACTCGACGAATCCGTCCAGGAAGAATTCTCCTGGTCACCGAACCTAGTCCGTGGATTCGCCCTTTCCGCTCTCGGCGAACATACCCTGGCCCTGGAAGCGTTTGAAACAGCCGCTCTTCAGGCGAAATCCAGGGAATTTCGCAACCAGGCCCTATCGGCCGCCACCGAGGAAGCCATTCAGCTCGGGCAATACGCCCAGGCAAGAGCATTGCTTACGCAAACCACCCAGGCCCAGGAAACGCCACGCGAATTGGAGCCGCGACTGGCCGAGCTGGCTCTACGCGCCGGTCTTTCCACGGAAGCCGCGGAGCATTATCGCCGAGCCGTGGAAGCAGGCAACGAGCAGGCCCGCGGACATCTCGCGCAGCTGCTTTTCGATCTCGGCCAACTCCATGAAGCCGAGCATCATGCTGAAATCCTGGCGCAGACCACCGACCCGGATAAGCGCAAGCGGGCCCTGGTCATGCTCGGCGTCATTCGAGAGCGACGCGGCGATTTCCGAGGAGCAAGCCTGGCGTTTGAACAAGCCGCGCAAGACGACCTCTCTCCGGCATCCTGGACCACCCTGGGTGCGCTGGCCGTGAAACAGGAACGCTTTGACATCGCTGCCCAGGAATACGAAAAAGCATGGGAAGCCAGCGGAATGAAGGATGCCGCCATGGCGGAAATGATCGTCGGGTTCTGGACCAAAACCGGACGGATCGACCAAGCCATCGCCACCTCCCTGAAATTGGCCGACAACACCGACGCCGCCCCGAAAGACCGACTTCGGGCAATGGAGTCCGCGGCGCATCTGCAGCGGCAGGCTGGCAGCCCGGATGCCGCGGCAAGAACCCTGCTCCGCGCCGCGGCCTTGCCTGCCGTGGACGCGGAAAAACGAACGGACCTCCTGGGGCGTGCGGAGAGGCTGTTCTTGGAGGGCGACAGCCCTGAACAGGCAGGCGACGTTCTGGTCACTCTGCTGGAAGATACGGCCAGGGGACCGGATCGAGCCGACGTTCTGCTGCGCCTGGCCCGATTGGAACAAACACGTGCCCTGCCCGATTGGCAGGAACGAACCGTGGTCTTCCTTGAACAAGCCGAGGATCAACTCGGTCTCCCACCGGAAAAAGCCGCGCAAATCGCGGAATCTTCCGCGGAAATCCTCATCAGCCAAGGCGACCGTATCCGGGCGCTGCAAGCCATGGAACGCGCCGTGATTCGAGGAGGCGAACAGCCCGGTCGCATGCTCCAATTTGGTTATGCCCTGGCCGCGATGGACCTCCACCACCGCGCTCGAGACGCTTTTGCCCGGGCGGCCGAGCTTGGCGCGGGAGACATGGCCTGGGTCGGCTTGGCCAGATCCTACCAACGCCTCGACCAGCCCGGTTTGGCCCTGCACGCTCTCAACCAAGCCCTGTTCATGCGTGGTCAAACGGTTTTCGACTCCAAGCCGAGCCTGCTGCCGCAGGATGAGCAGTATCCCGTGTTGATGCTTCTGGGCTATCTGAACGAGGAACTTGCCCGCCATGATCTGGCCGTCGTCTGGTACGAAAAGGCATTGGCACTGCAAGACTCCCCGGAAACACGCTTTCGTCTGGCAAGAGCATTGCTGTCCAGCGGAGATGCGCTGCGCGCCGACGACATCCTCCAAGTTGTGGATCAAGCCGACCTTCCGGAACACGACCAGCCCCCGGGAGTCGTTTTGTTGGCCCGAATCGCCGGTGCTCTCGATCGCCTGGACGAATCGGAGTGTCTTTACCATGCCGCCCTGGTTCAGGCTGAGAACCAAGGGCACGGAGAAGAGCGACTCGCTGAGCTTTGGTTTGAGTTGGGCGGAATATATCGCCGCAAGGAAGACCATGAGGCCGCGGCGGAAGCCTTCGCTCAAGCAACGAGCCTGCATGGAACACCGGCGATGCTGATGGCCTCCGGCTACGAATTCCTGAAACTGGAGCGCATCGACGATGCCCGAATTCCTTTGAGCGAAGCGGCCCTGCATGAACCGGACTTCCTCGCGGTGCATCAGGACTTGGGCTACATCGCCATGCAGCAGGGCGACAACGAAGAAGCCGTAGCGCACTTCATGGATGCCATTGACAACGCCCCGCTTCGCCCCGCGGAAGATGAAGAACAGGCCCAGGCCGTCGCTGAGGATGTCCGAAGGATGCGCGGCGAAATACGGGCCCTGCGCAATGCCGTGGATCTGGACTTCTGGCTGACCTACACCTCGGGCAAAACCGGAACCCTCGGTGGATTGGCCGCGCCGGGCCGGGACGTGTTGCGCACGTCGTCGGGGATAGAACTGGGCTGGATTCCGCCGGAATGGGGCTTCCAGGACCATCGGATCTTCAAGCTCATCGGACGACTGGGCTGGAGCATGGAACCGGACAGTTTCCGCGTGCTGGACAACTCCTGGGAAGCGGCCCTGGGCCTTCGCTACAAGCCCTTGAAACCCTACAACCTGAATCTGGGCTTGGAGCGGCTGTTTTCTCTTTCCGGAGACGGGGAGGACAACTGGGTCGCCCGGGCCATGCTTTCCCTGTTCGATGACTCGGACCGGGTCCGTCCCAACGAAACGTTTTGGAATTACTCTTTTCTGTTCGGAGAAGTCGACGCCTATCTGGAGTCTCCGTCCCGATTGGCGGCCTATGTGGAGGGTCGTCAGGGCTTCAACTGGAAGGTGCGCGACAACCTGATCCTGACGCCGTTTCTGGTGGCCGACGCCAAGTGGTGGTCCGAATCACGGGCCGACGACGTCTCCTTTTACGAGGGCGGCCTCGGCCTTTCCACCCGCTACCTGTACGACGAGGACAAGTACTCCTTGCCCCGGAAAAGCGTGGAACTTCTCATGACCTACAAGGTAGGTCGAATATTCAATACGGACAACATCAAGGACGACCAAATTGACGCCTTTTTCGCGACACTGCTCTTCCGGTTCTAGGCTTCGGGCCGCGTGGTGGGCGCTCCTGACGTGCTTGGCCCTGGCCTGGGGCGCATCTCCAGTCCGGGCCGAGACTCCCCCGGCTTTTTCCTCTACGTTCATCCAGCTATGGGACCGTCATGCCGACTGGCCCGAGCAGACATGGGACACTCTCTGCGCTGATCTGAAGGCAATGGGTATTCAGGAAATCATCCTCCAATGGTCGCTGATCACCGAACCGGCTTTTTTCTGGCGACTGACCCCGGATCGACGCATGGAGGTACCTGACGACCTCGTTGACCCCGCTCCCGTCGTGGACCTGATCGTCGAAGCAGCCCGGCGGCATGGGCTATCAGTCCGATTCGGCCTGACCGAAGACCCGGCATGGTGGGAAAAAATAAAGAATGAAGCCGGACTGGTGGAGGTTTTTCTGAATCGCCTGCTCCAGGACCAACTTTCCCTGGCCCGGACTTTGGTGGAACGATACGGCGAGGATTTGGTTTTCGCTGGATTCTATATTCCGCAGGAAATCGACGACGCCACCTGGATTGACGCTCAACGCCTGAACCGGCTGACGAATCATCTGGCCCGCCTCACTGATGGGTTGCGCGAACTCTCCCCGGAAGTGGAAATTAGTGTCTCGTGCTTTGCCACCGGCCGCAACGACCCGATCGGGTTCGCCGCGCTCATGGCCGCTTTGGCCAGCTCCGGAAACATCACCGAGGTGCTGTACCAGGACGGCCTGGGCACCGAACGTCTCCTCCCCACCGAGTCGGCGGCCTACCTTGAGGCCTTGGCGACATCCATACCGCGGACCGGCGCACGCCTCCGCGTCATCGTGGAAACCTTCGCTCCCGCGGAAGACGGCCTCGGCTTTGTCCCGGCGTCCATGGAAAGAATCGCGGGGCAGTTGCGTCAAGCCAAACAATTTGCCGGCGACGACATCGTGGCCTTCAGTATTCCGGACTATCTCCACCCAGTGGCTGGTTCACGAGCTGAGGTCTTGTAT
Source organism: Desulfonatronum thiodismutans (assembly GCF_000717475.1). Classification (NCBI taxonomy): domain Bacteria; kingdom Pseudomonadati; phylum Thermodesulfobacteriota; class Desulfovibrionia; order Desulfovibrionales; family Desulfonatronaceae; genus Desulfonatronum; species Desulfonatronum thiodismutans. The sequence goes on along the minus strand of NZ_JPIK01000020.1, from coordinate 6,624 downwards.
AACGACTATTTAGCATATCTGAGATTTTTGCCTGAACTGATGCAGGAATAACGGGCCATGACATCACCATGGTTGTGCTCAGCAAAGCGCCCTTAACAACTCCTAAACTATCCCCCGGAGATGCAATGACGTTCCCCGCTCCATTCCAAGGCATTATCTTCGATCTTGACGGAACCCTGCTTGACACGCTGGAGGACTTGGCCGACGCCGTGAACACGGTCCTGACCAACCACCACTGGCCCACGCATCCGCTGGACGCCTATCGGCGTTTTGTCGGCAACGGCGTGACCACGCTGATTCGACGGGCCATGCCCGAGGATGAACGCCGTGAAGAACGACGGGTCGCGGAAATCGTTTCGGAAATGCGGGAGGTTTATGCCCGCGGGTGGGCCAACAAAACCAAACCGTACCCGGGGATCGATCCTCTCTTGAATGCCTTGCGAGAGCGTGGCGTCCCGATGACCATACTGTCCAACAAGCCTCATGACGCCACCGCGGCCATGGTCGACCACTTTTTCCCGACGAACCTGTTTCAACTGGTCATGGGCGCACGCCCGGACAAGCCCCGCAAGCCCGACCCGACCACTGCCCTGGAAACGAGCATGCACCTGGGACTCCCCCCTGAAGCCATCCTCTTTCTCGGCGACTCCGACGTGGACATGCATACCGCTAACGCCGCAGGCATGACCTCGCTTGGCGCGGCTTGGGGCTTCCGCGGCACTGAAGAACTTCTGGCCGCCGGCGCACGCGCGGTCCTGCGATCCCCAAAAGAACTGCTGGACTGGCTGACCCTTGACTGTTAGCACCTGCCCGCCGCGATTCTTCCTTGAGCCACGGCCAGTGAACCTTTGGTCCGTAGAGGACTTACCTGAGTGTTGAAAAAGTCCTTATCCACAGTCCGTCCAAAAACCCCAAGTGCAAGGAGCAAAAAAAGTTCAAGGTCGAAGCGTATTTATTCATACGTGAGAGTTTGAACTTTTTTTAGCGACGCAGCAATTGGGAGTTTTTCAACGGACTGGCACACCTCCAAGTGAGTACGCCCTGCCGGGCGCACCAAGAAAAAAAAGGTTTACGATTTTCATCGTAAACCCTTAATTTTTTGGCGCGCCAGGGAGGGATCGAACCCCCGACCCTCGGCTTAGAAGGCCGATGCTCTATCCAACTGAGCTACTGGCGCAAAGCGAGGATAATTACTGTAAGTTCTTGGGCTTGGTCAAGGGCGGCGAAAGCGCCTGGCTTCACAGGGCTCGAGAATCAACGAGAGACACAGCCGGGCCGGCTTTCGTTCCCGGCCCGGACCATGAGCAGGACGGAGATGATGATCAGCGTCGCTCCCAGAATGCCAAGGTAGCCCATTCGCTCGTCCCACCAAACAAAGGCGACCAGCGCGGCCACCACGGGTTCAAACGTGGCCACCACCGAGGCCCGGGTGGCTTCCAGGCGACGCAGCCCCGCACAATAGGCCAGGAAGGCGCCGTAGGTGGAAACAAGGGCCAAGGCGGCCAGGGCTATCCAGGCGACGAGCGTCTTTTCATGAAAATCCACGAACGGATACAGGGCCAAGGCTCCGACGGGCAAGGCGATGACCATCACCGAGGCCGCGGAATACTTGCCCAGATATCGCTTTCCAAAAATATAGTAGAGAGCGTAGGTCAGTCCCGAAAGCAACCCATACCCCACCGCCGCCGGACTCCAGAGGCCGTCACGCAGAGCGGTCAGGCCGTCCGGACCGAGGCTGACCCCCAGAACACCCAGCAAGGTCATGCCCACGGCCAGCAGTTTCAAACGCCCCAGGGCCTCCCCGAGAAATATCCGGGCCAGCAAGGCCACCCAGACCGGTGCGGTATAAAGCAGGACCGCGGCGACGGAAGCGCCGCCCAGTTCGACCGTCTTCTGAAACGCACCGTAAAACACTCCCACGCAGACCAAGCCGAAAAAGAAAAAAGCCGGCAGGTCAGGACGCTGGATGCGCCATTGCCCGCAAATCGAGACATGGACCATGAACAGCAGCGCTCCCAGCGTCGCCCGCCAAAAGGCCACCTCCAGCGGCTCCAAGCCTTGCTGAAAAGCCAGCAAGGCCAAAGGGCCGATCATCCCCCAGAGAGTTGCGGCCAAAAGCACATAGGCGTAGCCTGCCCTGGATTCTCTGGTCGGCTTCATTGAGTGCGTTCACCTTGGGTGATTGCTTCATGTCGCCGACTTTGCCGGATTTTCTCCTCCCCAAGGACTCCGCCAACTCCACCAACCAATGAACGTATTGCTTCTCTATGCGCATTGACTGCCACTTTCATACCAGCCTGCACTCCTGCTGCTCTTTCGTCAGCCCGCAAAAAGCATGTGAAATCGCCATCTCCAGGGGTCTGGACGCCCTGCTTTTCACGGAACACGGCGTCTACTGGGACCAGGACCGCCTGGACGCATTGCAATCCAACTACCCGAAATTGAAACTCTACTCCGGCATCGAGATCGCACTGACCGAGGGGTACCATATCGTGGCCTTTGGGACGCGGTTTCTGGATCGTCACGTGCCGCTCCTCTCCCTCTCCGACCTTAACCGACTGGTTGCCCCGGAGCGCGACAACACGTTTCTTTTCGTCGCGCATGCCTTTCGGTACCAGCCGGACCCAACGCCGGAACTGGAACACATTCTTGGTTGGTGCGACGGAATGGAAATGCGGTCCATCAACATTCTCCGCAATCATGCCGTCGCATCCCCCACCAAGTTTCTGTCGGCGGACCATGCCCTCTACGAGCACTCTTTACAAGCGCACAACCTCATTCCCTTATACAACTCCGACGGCCATGACGAGGATATCATCGGCTTGATTTCCAATGAACTGCCCGGAGTCACCCCTCCGGTGGACGAGGTGGCTCTCGCCCACCTTTTCAAAAGCAGCCACCCCACTGAATTTCAAGATCGCGAACGGCTTGCCCGTCACGACTTGTTGGGTTTCCCGTAGCGAAAAAGAGCGACCCAACGCTTCGAGACGCCCTCCTCGGCTCCGAGGCCTTCTCCTGGCTCTCTGACCCAGGGCTTTTTATCTCAAAGAAGTGCCTTCCATATTGCTATCATTGGAAAAATCCATAAAACAATACGGATCGCGATCTTTCGAAGGATCGAGTCCAAGGCTGGAGACCACGGCTTGGCACCCGCCGCAAACCGGCAGGAGCTTGCATCCCCGGCAGCCCTCGCTCCCGGAGCGATAGCCTTGACCCGCTTCGGAATCGTAGCATCCTGACAGGCCTTGCTCGAAAATGTTGCCCAGCGGAGACGGAAACTTCCGGCAGGCATGAACCTCTCCATCCGAAAGCAGGGTCAGGAAATTGAACGCGGCCCCGCAGCCGAACCCCGTGCAGCCGCCAAAGGGCTTCTGCTCGTTTTCATCCCGGATGATGTTGATCAGGTTGTCCTTGAGGCCCAGAACGGGGGTTTCCGGACAAGATTCAAGATAGTCGCGTAAAAAAGCCTGGTATGCCTGGGGATCAGGCATGCGCAAACTCGCCCCCTGCCCTACGGCGGACAACCGGTTGAACGTGAACAGGTCGGTCTTGCCCCGCAGTTCCTCGGCCAGAGGCAGGACCTGGTCCATGTTGTCCCTGGTCAGGGTCAGCATGACCTGGGAGGGGATGCCCAGTTCCCGGAGTAAGGGGAGAAAAGCCATCACCCGGTCGAAGTACCCCGGTTGGCGAATGTGGTCATTGTGCTCGCGCAGACCTTCCAGGCTGATCTGGTAGAGCGTGGGGCATTGAATCCGTAGCAGGCGCTCCAGACGCTCACGAGAGGCCGGGTTGCCCAGGATGCTGACCGGAAAACCGCGTTTCACGGCTTCCAGGTACAAGGCGTCAAAGTCCGGATAGAGCAATGGATTGCCGCCGGTAAACGTGACCTTGGCCCTGACGTTGCGCTCCAGGCAAAATGCTTCCAGTTCGTCCAGGACAAGCATGGCTCGATCCAGTGACAGCGGAACTCGTTCCGTGCGGTCGTAGCAATGCCTGCAATGCAGATCGCAGGCTTGGGTAACATGCCATTGCAAGGTAAAGACCCTGGAAACCAGGAAGCGCTCTGAATGCTTTTCCTTGGCGCAAAACCGTTCGGGATGTCTGCGTAAAAGTGACTTCGGAGCCAGCACCAGGCCTTTGAGCACGGCTTGGTCCACCGCACGATGCAACTGGGCCACGGGGACCCCGTATTCCAAGGCTGCCATGCCGATGGCCGATTCTTCACTGACGATTTTCAACCCGACCAGTATCCCGTCGTCGGCTGGTTGCGCCCTGGTTTTGTTTGTGTGGGGATCAAACCAGACCAGGACCGCCTGACGTCCCGGAATGATCTTGACCTCCTTTTGGGATTCCTTGCCAAGGGCCCGCGTCAAGCCGGACCAGTTCAGATCGAGAATTCGCAGACTGGGATTGAGTGTCTTCTTCGCCACCTGCCCCGGAATCCGGCTGCTTCCAAGGCCGCATTCGTGCACGGCATACTCCAACAGGGCCAATTCAGGCAGATATGCAGGCAGGTCCAGCGCCTGGACCAGGGAGGCGACAACGCCCGGAAAGCTCTCCAAATCTGTATCTTGCGGCATTCCGCGGAGCAGTTCAGACCACGTTCGTGGATCGATAAAGGCATGGCAGGCGGGAAAAATGTTCGATACTGCTGATGCGGTGTTGGTCATGGTTGTTGATGGCTATTGTTCCACCAGCGCCGGCCACCGACCGGCGCTGATGGATGAATGAGTGAACGGGAACAACCTGTTCCCAGAGCAGCCTTATCAGCTGCCTCGGCCTTCTCAGGCCCCGTTGCCTTCCGGCTCTTCTTCAATCTCTTCGTCCGGTTCCGCTTCGTCGTCATCCGGCCCATCACCACTGGTTTCAACTTTCGTCCCATTGGTGGAGCAACCCGAACCGCTGCCAAATGCCGGTCCGGGTACGGCAAGCGCACCGCCGGTAAGCAAAGCGGCCAAGCATAACCCGGCCAAATAGTTTTTCACATCCTGGGTTTCCACGATACCCTCCTTTCGGTGTACGGGATAGTTGAGCACTGTCGACAAAGGTCCGAAATATATCCAACAAACATAGGACCTTCGCGCCGACATTGCCCGCCATGGCCAAGGAATGGTTCCGGGTAGAGACCTCCTTTAACTGTGATGGGATGGCCCCGCGAGAGAGGTGTTTCAGCGAAGTCGATATCCGGAGCCGCGTGGTCCGGCCAGGAACCAGATTATCAATCCGATCAAGGGCAGAATGAGAATCAGGACGACCCAGAACACCTTCGACCCGGTGCTCGCGCGGCTTTGAAAAACCTGAACAATGGCCCAAACACAGGCGATCAGTAGAATCAAGCTGAAAATTCCGCCAACTTCTATCATGAGTTTCTCCCTGTTTCGTCGTCTTTCAGGACCAATCCGCCTCCACCATTACGCGGCATCGCACTCGCCTGTTGAAGATTTCGGTAGGTTATCCCGGAACAAAAACAGCGGTGTGAAAGGCAAAACCGGTTCCACGCACCGCTGTTTTCACGTATCGGAATAAGAAATCCCGAAGATTCGAGGTTACTGCTTGACCATCGGCTGGTCACAGCAAGACAGCTCTCCTCCGCCGGCCTCCTTGACTTCCACCACGTTTCCGCACAGTTCGCACTTGTAGATTTCTCCAACACTGGCCATGACTACCTCCGTTGTTTGGGGTTGGAACCTGAATCCGTGACTTTGCTTGATTAGAACCTCTCAGTGACATTTTGGGAACGATTTTTCAGCGTACCATTTAGGCTGCCAAGATACTGGAAACTAAAAATGAGCTATCTCAGCTTGAAATCATTCAGATCACCACTTTTTACCAGATTTTTGGCGCAATACACCTGTATCTTTTTCTTCTCCCAGCTTTTACAGGTGCTACGCTGGCTTGAGGCGTTGAAACAACCTGCCAAACCAAATATGCCACTCCTTGGAACATCCCAGTTGCATCACCAAAGTCCGGGCATGACTGATCAAACGGCAGGACATGAAGATCACGCTGTTCATCACCGTTTTGATCCTGCGCCGTGTCGCCTTTTTCAACCCCAAAGCCCTTTCCATGACCATGTCTTGAGATATGACCTTGAGCATGTTGTGCGCCAGCATGCCCATGCGCAAGAAGGCCTTGTTCACCTTGAACTTGCCCGAAGGCAACCGCTCCATGTCCATCTCGGTCTTGAACTCGGCATGGAACTGTTCGCTGGTGCCCCGCATCCTGTAGAGATGCAGGACCTCTTTGTCGCTGAAGTCTCTAAGGCTCGTCCAGACGCTGAAGATCTCGACTTTTGGCAAGAACAACAGCTGGCCTTTTTCCTTGTAGGTCTCCTTGACGTCGAAGACCAGACGAATCTCTTCCTCCCGATCCTTGAGGCGACGACAAGTGCTTCCGCGGTACACCCGAAATCCTTTTTTGGCATCCTCCCGGATCAGCACGCCTTTTTCCTTGGCCAACTCCAACCACTTCGTGCTGGATTCCCTGCGCCTGTTGTGCTTGAGGATGAAGTCCGTGTTCGGGCGATCGTGCAGATTGGCCAGCATTTCCTGATCCTCAAGACCGCAGTCCATTACCAACAACTTGGTTTCGCCGGTCATACGGTCAGCCAGCCCCAGGCTTTGG